>NZ_JAUBOV010000002.1:55733-81258 GCF_036700405.1 Microcoleus sp. T3_D1 | reverse complement strand
AATTGTCGGGTTTTTGGTTTCTACTGCGGGAGAATCTGTTTTTGGATCGGCAGAATTTGGATCTGAATTGGGAATTTCGGAAACAGTCGGATTTTTGGTTTCTACTGCGGGAGAATCTGTTTTTGGATCGGCAGAATTTGGATCTGAATTGGGAGTTTCGGAAATTGTCGGATTTTCAGTTTCTGTCGCTGAGGAGTTTTCCGTTTTTATCTCAGCAGGATTCGGATCGGAATTGTGATTTTCGGAAATTGTCGGATTTTCAGTTTCTGTCGCTGAGGAGTTTTCCGTTTTTATCTCAGCAGGATTCGGATCGGAATTGTGATTTTCGGAAATTGTCGGATTTTCAGTTTCTGTCGCTGAGGAGTTTTCCGTTTTTATCTCAGCAGGATTCGGATCTGAATTGGGAGTTTCGGAAACAGTCGGATTTTTGGTTTCGACTGCGGGAGAATCTGTTTTTGGATCGGCAGAATTCGGATCTGAATTGGGAGTTTCGGAAACAGTCGGATTTTTGGTTTCGACTGCGGGAGAATCTGTTTTTGGATCGGCAGAATTTGGATCTGAATTGGGAGTTTCGGAAACAGTCGGATTTTCAGTTTCTGTCGCAGAGGAGTTTTCCGTTTTTGGATCGGCAGGATTTGGATCTGAATTGGGATTTTCGGAAACAGTCGGATTTTTGGTTTCTGTCGCTGGAGAATTTTCTGGTTTTGTTTCAACAGGATTTGTTGCAGAAGTAGTATCTGCTTTTTTGTCTTCTAATTTAGTCTCAGTTTTTGGCGCAGCGTCACCTATCAATTCTTTGCCTTTTTCTGATGTACGCCAATCGGAGTTTTTGGCAATTACATCATCCATTGAAATGACTCTAGGGGTTGCGCCTTTGAGGGAAAATATGATATCATTGTAATCAGCATCGCTACCTTCTCCTATCCCCATATCTTCCATGACAAATATACTGCCACCATTCGCAACACTGGCTATTTGTCCCCGTTGAAAAGCATCGCTGGAATTAGCTGTCGCCATTGAGAATAAGGGCTTTTTGTCGCCGCCAATCCCTGGGTTGTCGTATACTTGCTGTATTGTGCCGTTGGGAACTAGGATGATGCCAAGTTCGTCTCCTGGTGTCATTGCGAAGGTTTTGATTCCTCGGTATTCTCCGATATTGAAGTTGTTTTCTCCCTCTAAACTAGAGAATGAAGCTGCTTCTGTACTGTCAGAAATGGCGATATAACCGAGTGAGGAGTTGCTCCCTGCGCGTCTGGCTGCTTCTAGTATGAATGCTTCGGAATCGGGAACAAATTCTTGCATTCCTGTGAGGCTGATAATTGCTAGTTCTCCTTGATACCAGCCTCCGTCTGATAGGTAATCGAACACAATTTTACCTGTTTCGTCTGCTTGGAAAATGCCGGAGTCGAAAGAAATGTTATTTTGAGTTGCTGGTTTGGCTGTATCGCCTGTTATTGGGTCGGTTTTAGTGGTGGATGTTTGCGGTTCTTGGGGGATTTGGTTGGTTGTTGGTGTGGGATTTTTGTTGAGGATGAAGGCGTCTGTGTCTGGTTGGGGAGAGTTTTCTGGGTTTTTGTCGAGGATTTGGTTGTTTGATGATGATAGTTCGATGCTGGAGTTTGTGGAGGATGTTTCGTTTGTTGTTAGGGGATTTTTCGGGGCGGAGGGGGAAGAATGATTGCTGGTATAATTTGCAAGTTGCAAGTCTTCTGCAATGTCTGGAATGATGGAATTATTAGCAGTTAGTTGGGGAGTAGATGCTTCGATTTGTAACATGATTTAAGTCCTTTGCTTGCAATAAAAGTGACCCAAAAATGCTGATTTTGAGGATGTTTGTTTATGAAATTTCGCAAGCAAAGCTAGTCCATGCCATGCTGGATTTTTGGGTTTTACCTTGCGCCCGCAATGTGTTATCTCGACAGGTGAAAACCTGCCAGCGAGGCTGACAAAAATTTGATGTGATGGCAATAAGTTGGTTTTTTTTATTGCTGTTGTTAACCGATAGATTTAAGAATATCAGTAACTTTTATCGCTCGCAAGTGCTTTTGGCCATCAGGAAGTAAACTTCATCGAAGCTTTAATCCACTTCCGTGTACTGAAGTGTCACGCTACGAGTTTTGAGATGAGTGAGGATTTGGGACTGGCGATCGCCCAACGGCTTGACTGTTTATTGTATAAAAAGTAACTTAATTTGTTCGCAAAATTACGAAAAAAACGATCGTGAAACTAAAGGGTGCGGAAAGTTGGCTTTAAAAAAGTGCGTGAAGCGGAGTTATCCTGCAGGAAATCGCTTTTTGATACCAAAGAGGTAATAAAATCCGATCGCACACCACAAATTAGATTTTTTGTCAAGCTAAACCAACTAACTGGAGATTTGCGCTCCTTGAGTGTCAAGCCCGATCGCCCTTACATCAGCCTTCACCCCAGATTCCATCCAAGCAGCCACCATTTCCCTCACAACCGCATCAGCATTAGTAGCATCCGTTAAAGCCAAAAGCGTCGGCCCGGCACCACTAATCACCATTCCAAAAGCCCCTGCCTTCAACGCAGCTTCTTGCACCGCTTCATATCCCTGAATCAGAGATTGTCGGTAAGGTTGGTGAATTTTGTCTTGGAGGGCGCAGCGCAGCCAGTTTTCATTCCCACTTTCCAAAGCCCGCACTAGGGATATTACACTGATGTCCCTTTGAATATAAAGTGTAAAACTCCTGGAGTGCGGACATTTGTTCTCTCAATCTAAATATCTCTATATCCAAGGGAGGGAGTAGTTTCTCAAGGTGACGAACCTCACTAAACCACAGTCGTAACTCGGGTTTGAGAGTTGCATAGAGCGTTTCGGGACAGGAGAGTAATATTGCTGTTATTATCTCTGCTACGAATGGCTGGTGCGGCCACTTCCCTACAACACACATTGCATCCGAGTCATCGCTTGACAAGCATTGGTGAACAATATCAAACAGTGAATTTAACTCAATAGCGGCCCGTAATTTCTCAAGTTTCTCTGCAGTCTCTGAGGAGGTATGCACCATAGTTGTGAATTCAACAGGCCAATGGTGCAGGATGGTACTGACAAATGAAGCAATTGAATCAGGTTGCTCTTTACTCAGAATATCGGGGAGTATTTCTGCAAAGTAAGTAGCCACACTACCCCACTGATGTAAATCACAAGCAACATGAAAAAAGGTTTCTGGCAACCTTTCACTCTTCTGCAATAAAATATAACCTCGACATTGATTAGTGACGGGATCGACAGGTTCAAATGCTTGCCATAACAAAGGCAGAGAAACCCAGTGAGGTGGATATTTGAAACGGGCAACATCCAGCAGAAGAACTAGATCCCGCTTTGGATGATAGCCACCAATTGGTGAAAAGTGACCATCACCCGTTTGTCCCAATACCTTTCGGCTGTAGGAAACAACTAGATGAATATCACCTGACGCCGCAGTCACTTTCTCAACTGCTTGCCGAAAGTTTTCCAAGCTGCTTTGGTGGTAACGATTAGGTTTTACAACAGCACCGTTGCAACGTGCTATACAGACAAACTCATCAAAGGTAATACCGTTTTCTTTAATGACTGAAAGAGGTAAACAACAGTCTAAAAATTCCTCTCCATACCATCTCCACACCCCTTTCCAAATGCGACCCGGATCGATGGATAAGGCATTAAGAACAACAACTAAACTACCCAATCCACAAAAAGCGGGTTCTGCTTGAGTATGAAACTGTTCCGCTAGAGCAAAATACCCTTCCATACCTCCCAATGCCAACGCTTCTCGAAATATTTGCTTTCCCTCTACGGAGGAAAAGGCAATAGCACAATCGGGGAGTGAACGACGATAAAACCCTTGAGCAGACATTGAGTGTTTTAACCCTTATTGCTTATGGTGCTAATAAATATTATGCAATATCGTCACCTTGATAATGATGAATGCACTTATTTACTATTTTTTTAGATTTTAGCAATAAAACGCTGCGATGGTTTGACTTTCGGGATGCAAATTTTAAAAACGTGATTATTTGCGAGGGACGGCTAGGCATCTAGCTGATGAAACAATTCGGAAATTTGCCACAGATTGAGCGTTATGCAGATCGGGCAAATCTCACATCTTGCACCCTTCTCAAGAACAGGCAAGATGCCTGTTCCACCAAGAGTGAAATTTATTGTGGAACAGGCATCTTGCCTGTTCATAAAAAGCTTATTGAGAATGGTGCAACATCTCATATCAATCAAACTTTTCTGAATAGCCTCACTCACGCGATGTTTTATAAGAGTCGGCTCAAGAGTTGTAATAGTTGCAATAAATCAAATTTACGCCGGTGATTTGGGTTGGCAATGATGTCAGGTCGATTTTCAGGGGATTTATATTGATGTTGCTGATAACACTAGGGAAATTACCAAATACCTTAAAGCGCCCCTTTTTGCTCCCTTGTTGGCTGGCATAACCCGCCATTTTGTCAAAAATTACTATCAGCTATCTGCTAATTTTATAGCCGCACAAAGGAGAGGTGCGTCACAGTTAATTTATCGTGTTTACCGTTGGTGGGGGCGGGTTTTTGAGATGGTTTGTTTTAGCCTCAGATTGTTGGTGAACCCGCCCCTACAGGGACTGCAAAAAATTGGAAAAATGTAAAATTTTGTATATGAACTGACCGAAGTTGCGGAAAATAGAGGATAGTTGAGGTTCAAGAGATTTCAAGCCTCCGCGAAAACAAATTTTAATCAGGTAATAAAATGGTAGTAGCAGCACCAGTTCAATCCGGCAGTCAGTCGATTTTTCAAACTCGCTACGACAACTTTATCGGCGGTAAGTGGGTGCCACCGGTGAAAGGGAAATACTCGGAAAACCTGTCTCCAATTACAGGAAAATCAATTTGTCAAGTTCCCCGATCGACCGCCGAGGATGTAGAATTGGCACTAGATGCCGCCCACGCTGCGAAAGACAAGTGGGGTAAGACTTCCCCAGCCGATAGGGCGCGGGTTTTACACAAAATTGCCGATCGCATCGAAGAAAACCTCGATCGCCTCGCCATCGCCGAAACCTGGGACAACGGTAAACCAATTCGCGAAACCCGCCTCGCAGACATACCACTGGCGATCGACCATTTCCGCTACTTCGCAAGCTGCATCCGAACTCAAGAAGGATCGATCGGCGAACTCGACGGAACCACCGTCGCCTACCACTTCCACGAACCCCTAGGCGTCATCGGACAAATCATCCCCTGGAACTTCCCGATATTAATGGCCGCTTGGAAACTCGCCCCAGCCCTCGCCGCCGGCAACTGCGTCGTGCTCAAACCAGCAGGCCCCACCCCCGCCTCAATCTTGGTACTGATGGAAATCATCGCCGACTTAGTACCAGACGGCGTAATCAACGTGATTAACGGGCCCGGCGCCGAAATCGGCAAAACCCTAGCCACCAGTCCCCGGATTGCCAAAGTCGCCTTCACCGGCGAAACCACCACCGGCAGGCTAATCATGCAATACGCCTCCCAAAACGTCATCCCCGTCACCCTAGAATTAGGTGGCAAATCCCCCAACATTTTCTTTGAAGATGTCTGCGCCCAAGATGATGAATTCCTCGACAAAGCAGTCGAAGGATTAGTCATGTTTGCGTTCAATCAAGGCGAAGTGTGCACCTGTCCCTCCCGCGCCTTAATTCAGGAGTCAATCTACGATCGATTCATGGAAAGGGCGATCGATCGCATCCGCCAAATCAAACAAGACAACCCCTTAGATCCGACAACCGCCCTCGGCGCGCAAGTCTCCATCAACCAGATGGAAAAAATCGCCGAATACGTCAAAATCGGTCACGCCGAAGGCGCAGAATGTCTAATTGGAGGTGAAAGAAACATCTTATCCGGGGACTTGCAAGACGGCTATTATTTCCAGCCAACAGTCTTCAAAGGAAACAACAAAATGCGAATTTTCCAAGAAGAAATCTTCGGCCCAGTATTAGCAGTCACCACCTTCAAAGACGAAGCCGAAGCATTAGAAATTGCCAACGATACCCTCTACGGTTTAGGTGCAGGAGTTTGGACTCGCGACATCAACACCGCCTACCGCATGGGCCGCGCCGTTCAAGCAGGCCGCGTGTGGACAAACTGCTATCACCTATATCCAGCCCACGCAGCATTCGGCGGCTACAAATCATCTGGAATAGGCCGCGAAAATCACAAAATGATGTTAGATCACTACCAGCAAACCAAGAATTTGTTGGTCAGCTACAGCCCGAAAGCTTTAGGTTTTTTCTAAATTCTTCACTCATTGGTTTGTAGTGAGGACTAAAGTCCTTCAACTATTAAATTCGGTCAGGAACAGGCAAGATGCCTGTTCCACAAAGAGTGAATTTTCTGCTTGTGGGGTGGGCGTCCCGCCCGCCCAAAAATACAATTTAGATGCCCGAAAGCTTACTACAAACTCATAATAATAACTAGAAATTGTTCTAAACAGACTGCAATGGAAACTGCCAAAGTCACCGCAACAGAAGCCGCTTTAAAATTAATCAATCATCTCAAAACTCAACACGGAGAATTGATGTTTCACCAATCCGGCGGCTGCTGCGACGGTAGTTCCCCCATGTGCTTTCCCGATGGCGAATTGATAATCGGTGATGGTGACGTATTACTCGGCGAAATAGGCGGTTGTCCGTTTTATATTGCAGCGCAGCAATACAAATATTGGCAGCACACGCAGTTAATTATAGACGTGGCATCGGGACCCGGAGGCAGCGATTTTTCCCTGGAAGGGCCGGATGGAGAACGTTTTATTACTCGTTCTCGCTTGTTTGCTAAGGCTGATTAACTCTGTTTATCCTTAACTTGCCTCCAGTTTCTCTAAAAACATTAATTTGCTTAAGTCTGAAACCCGGTTTCTTTCAGGGGAGCGAAAAAACCTATTTTATTTAAGTTTTTATCTAAGTTTCTCGCGTGGGCTAACGATGACCAATTTTATGACGAGGGCAAAGGCATCTTATTTTTATAAGAGTTGCTGGACAAAGGTTTCAGCCATTATTTGAGTTTGGTTGCCAAAAATTAAACCCTTGTTGAATCAGCAAAATTGCCAGATAAGCTCCTGATGTTCCTGCGCCGATAATACCTATCCTACTCTGGGACGAAACCTTTTGTGCTTCTCCAGATTTAAGATTGCCGATCGCTTCTAAACTACTATTTTAATTAAGGAAAATCTAATTTGCGCGATCGCTCAATTGCGGATTGAGATTTTGTTGATAGCGACAGGTTTCACGCTGCCGCTAAAATCAGTATCTGAGCCGATGCAGGATTAATTATTAATTGGCGATTTCTAAATTTCTGCACTCAAAACTTCAGAATACTTTAAGCTTGAGTATTTTTAATTAGAGCCAAGTCAATTTTGTCACCAGCCTTTTGAGTCACTTGTGCGCGCAAACCCGGCCCAAAAAAAGTAGCTATTTTGTCTTGCTTTTCTTCCCATAAGTCGATCGGCAGTAGTGGCGAATAAAACTCTAAAATTAACCCATAAGCACCGTCAACATCAACTTCCCGTAACCCTTGCAGGAGAGGCCGTTCCTCGTCTGTCGGGGCCAGGCCCAAGCGCTCCAAAGCATCATCTAAGTGCGCGGGTTGGCCGTAGCGAAATCGAGTGATATCTTTGCGGACTTGGTTTTGAGTATCTGTGGCCTGACTTTCTCGCAGGAGGAGAACTTCAGCAGAGGTTGGTTCGGTGAACTCCACGGGTTCGAGTTCGGCCGCTTTCAGGGCCAAACCTCCCAGCAACAGCGGAATTCCATAAAAAAACCCGGCTAGGTTCAGGGTAGGTCTGTCTGTGAAGTAGGCTCCGAACCCGACTGCTGCTATAATACCGCCAACAACTAAGGCTAGGTTTGCTAAAGAAATTTTGCGTAACATATTAGTGAGGTAAGTAGTCCGACAGAAATAATATACTTTAATTATTATCTGTCAAAAAGTCTTGAATAAATTTAGTTTTTTTGCCAAAAGACGTGCAAAAACTGCTAGCATCTATGAGCGCGGGAGCGGTGTGCATCCACAGTCTTGTCTCTAGCTTCAGAAGCTTATCCAGCCGGACTCGCCCGGGCGCGCCATCGGTAAATATCCGTGTTAATAGCGTGGCTTTGGTTCCAGAAGGCAATCGAGATCGGCAGTATCATCAAAGTATACAGAGTTGCGATCGCGATCGACACTCTTGCCCTTTCAACCATTTTTCGGACATGATTAAAGACGAAGACAAACAAACTGCTGGAGCAAACAAGGCAGTTCTGGAGCAGATTAACTCGCTCAAGCGCGAAGATGAAAGGCTTTATAATATCTTAGCGATCGATGTCTGGGCCCTAGCCAAGACGATGGATGAATATCAACCGGGATTTTGGGCTGCTTTTATGAAAAACCGGGAGAAAGCCCTGAAGCGATTTTTAGCTGGAATGATGAAAAATAAACCCGCAGATACCAAACGTCCGCCTTTTTTGCGCTAAAATGTGGCTGGAGTTTGGCTGAGGTTTTGATGTACCATCAAACTATCACACAGACTCAAAAACCCTGAGCAGGTTCATCACTTCCCATATATAAACAGTGAAGGATTTGCCCAAAAAGGTATGTCGGTGAATTAAGAATCTCCGTCTGTTCGCAGAGGGGAATGTCAAATATTTTTGTTAATACTAGCAAAGGCAAAAAACAATGGATGCACAGACAATCAAAGAGCGCGTAGCACAGATCGAAGTCAAGCGGGAATCCCTCGTGCGGCTGTTAGATCGATCGGACTTGGGAGCCATGAGAATAGATGTGAGTCAGGCGATCGAAGAAATTGACGATCTATTAGAAGAATTCAAGCGTACTTTTAACAGTTAAGTAGTTATTAGTCATTAGTCAGTAGTCATTAGTCATTAGTCATTAGTCATTAGTTGTCATTAGTTGTCGCGCATTTAATTTCGATAATTATGTTAGTAAAAATCTTGTGGGGTGGGCCGGAGAGCCCGCCCACAAAGTAAAAATTAAATGCAGTACAGCTTAATAGCTAACAAGAACCGACCACTGCTAACTGCAAATTTGACAACTGACAACTGACCACTGACAACTAATGACTACTGACTACTGACTAATGACTAATAACTAATTCAAAACCATATCCATCAAAATTTGCTGAGAGCTCACCTCCGGGCAATTAGCAGGCGGCCGCCGTTGAGAGTAGTGTCCCGAGGGCTGCAAATCCCAAGCTTGGCGGTTGTCAGCCAGCATTACTCCCAAAATTTCTTGCAATTCCTTGGCAATTGTCGGGTCTTCCACGTGAACTATGGCCTCAACCCGTCTTGTGAGATTGCGCTGCATCCAATCAGCAGAACCAATATACACCTCTTCGTCGCCACCGTTGAAAAAATAAAACATCCGAGAATGCTCTAAAAAGCGACCGATAATACTGATAACTCGGATATTTTCGCTAACACCCTCAACGCCGGGACGCAAACAGCAAATCCCCCGAATAATCAAATCAATTTTAACTCCCGCTTGCGAAGCTTCGTACAAAGCAACAATGATTTGAGGGTCAACTAAAGCATTCATTTTAGCGACAATGCGGCCACAGCTACCGATGCCGCCTTCGGCCTGCAAGCGGCAGAATTCTGCCTCGCGGCGGATTAAAGCTAAAAATCGATCGCGCATATTGACCGGTGCCACCAATAATTTGCGATAAGATACCTGCCGCGAATAACCAGTCAAATAATTAAACAAATCCGTCAAATCCGATCCCAAATCCTCGCGACAACTCAACAAACCCACATCGGTATAGAGTCCGGCTGTTTTGGGATTGTAATTGCCAGTGCCGATGTGGACGTAGCGGCGGATGTAATCGTCCTCGCGACGCACTACCATCACAATTTTGGTGTGGGTTTTGAGTCCCACCAAACCGTAAACTACGTGGACTCCAGCTTGTTCTAACTTGCGAGCCCAATTAATATTATTTTCTTCGTCAAACCTAGCTTTGAGCTCTACTAAAACGGCTACCTGCTTGCCGTTTTCCGCTGCTTGAATTAAGGCGCTGACGATCGGCGAATCACCCGAAGTGCGGTATAAAGTCATCTTAATCGCTAACACGGAGCGATCGTGCGCCGCCTCAGTAATAAACCGCTGTACCGTCGCCGCAAACGAGTGATAGGGATGGTGCAGCATCAAATCCCCCTGCCGGATGGCGGTGAAAATATCCTCACCCTCTTCAGCATCCAACATCAATTTGCCTAAAATCATGGGTGATTCCGAGTTCCGCAAACGGGGCGGCACAACCGGAGTCCAAGGCGGGTCTTTCAGTTCCGGCACCGGCAGCCCCACAAAAGACATCAAATCCTTGAGGCCTAGCAGCCCCTCTACGACGTAAACATCTTGCTCACTGAGATCCAGCTCCTCCATCAGCATATCTCGCAGCGCAGGGGGCATAATCGCTTGAATTTCCATCCGTACCGCAGAACCTCCAAACCGGCGCTTGCGGAGTTCCTGTTCTATTGCCAGCAGCAAATCCTCTGCCTCATCTTCCTCCACCGTCAAATCGGAATTGCGAGTAATGCGGAACGGGTGATATTCCTGAATGTCCATCCCCGGAAACAAAGCTTCTAAATTGTGGGCAATCACCTGTTCTAGGGGCACGCCAGTCCAAACAGGAGATTTGCCCCTCTGCTGCCACTGCAAATCCCCCGGTAGCGGCACAAACCTCGGCAAAACCTGCGGGACTTTGACGCGGGCAAACAATTCTTCGCGCGTGTCGGGGTCTCTGACTACTACTGCTAAATTGAGGCTGAGATTGGAAAGGTAGGGGAATGGGTGGCTGGGGTCAACTGCTAGGGGAGTGAGTACGGGAAATACTTGTTCTTTGAAGTAGCGGTGCAAGTAATTGCGCTGTTCTTGATTGAGGTCAATGTAGTCGAGAATGTAGATTTCGCTTGCTGCTAGTTTCGGCCGCAGGGTTTGCTCAAAATACGAGTGCTGCTGAGTAACCATCGGCAAAAGCCGCTTGTTCAGGGCATCTAGCTGTTGTTGGGGCGTGCGGCCGTCGGAGGTCAATTTGCTGACTTTTGCGTGTACTTGTTGTTTGAGGGCGCCCACGCGCACCATAAAATATTCGTCTAGGTTGGAGCTAAAAATAGCTAGAAATTTGAGTCTTTCTAGGAGGGGCGTGCGGGGGTCGAGGGCTTCGTGGAGCACGCGGTTGTTGAATTCTAGCCAACTTTGTTCTCGGTTGAAGTAGTATTGAGGATCGCTGAGGTTGATTTCAGTGTAGGTTTTGGCTGGGGTCTTTTTTGGCTTGGGCATGGTTTGGGGGAGTCTTTGGGAGGCTCGGTGATGGCATCTCTAGAAATAGTATTGTAGGTTAAAGGATTGGTTCGCATCTGCTTTTGGTCGATCGCACGTTTTTGTGATTCCTGTAGGGAAACGGCATTGCCGTGTCCGGCCCCTGGATCTGGGACTTATCCCCTCGCCCCAATCCAATTCTGTACCGCATTCGGCAAGTCCTCTTGATTTCGCGGAAAACCTGTTAACGGCAATTCCAGCGGTGGGTTAAGCGTGCCATGCTTGATAAAATTCTGGGTAAGTCATATTTTCGGCACACTCCCAGATGACTTCGTGACATCTTTCATTCCGACCAAAATTATTTTTGTAGATTTCGGAAGTTAGGCATTTTTTTAAACCTGAAACTGCGGTAGCGAAATGTTTACCTTTCATAATTTTCAGTAAGCTATCTGCCGGGTCAAAAATAGAATATTCAGGGTGATAATTAGGAATCAACTCTATTAAAGTCGCGATCGCAACTGGGTGATATTTCTCTATTTTCCCTAAGCTAGATGCCGCTCGACACCGGGTATCTGCATCACGTGAATTGCGGATGAAATCGACTAAAGTGGCGATCGCAACTGGGTTATTTTTGTCTATTTCACCCAAATATTCTGCCGCTTGAAGCCTGGTCAGTTCATCACCTGAAGTGCGGATTAACTCGATGAAAGCGGCGATCGCAACTGGGTTATTTTTGCCTATTCTTTTTAATTTATTTCCCAATTCCCACAGATGATAGGCATTCTGAGAAGTGCCAAGCAACTCGACTAAAGTGGAGATCGCAACTTGGTTATTGTTATCTATTTCCCCTAAGCTAGATACCGCTTCAAGCCGGGTATATTCACCTTGAGAAGTACCGAGAAACTCGACTAAAGCGGAGATTGCCTCTGGGTTATTTTTGCCTATTGCCCCTAAGCTTTTTATTGCTTGACACCGGGTACTTTCAGCACCGGAATTGCGGATTAACTCGACTAAAGCGGCGATCGCAACTGGGTTATCTTTACCTATTTTACCTAAGCTATCTGCCGCTGACCACCGGGTCCTTTCATTGGAATTGCGGCTTAACTCGACTAAAGCGCTGATTGCAACTGGGTTATCTTTATCTATTTTCCCTAAGCATTCTGCCGCTCGCCACCGGGTAACTTGATTACGTGAAGTGCGGATTAACTCGACTAAAGCGGAGATCGCAACTGGGTTATTTTTGCCGATTCTTGCTAATTTTTCTGCTGCTTGATAACGAGTATCTTTAGGACGGTAGTTGCGGATTGACTCCAATAAAGTTTCGATCGCTACCGGGTTATCTTTGTCTATCCTACCTAAAATTTCTGCCGCTCGCTCTTGGGTAACTTTATGCTCTGAAGTGCGAATTAACTCGACTAAAGCGGCGATCGCAACTGGATTATTTTTCCCTATTTTCACTAAGCTATATGCCAATATTATACAAGTAGGTACGTTGTACCGACAGTAATGCGGGTAGAAATGGTTATGATCTGAAGTGCGGATTAGTTCTACTAAAGCTGCAATCGCTTCTGGGCTATCTTTGCCTATTTTTCCCAAGCTATATGCCACTTGCTTCCCGGTCTTTTTCTCAACTGACTTGCGGAGTAACTCGACTAAAGTGGCGATCGCAACTGGGTTATTTTTTTCTATTTTTCCTAAGCTCTCTGCCGCTACACACCGAGTATGTTCATCCTGAGAAGTACCGATTAACTCGACTAAAGCGGAGATAGTTTCTGGGTGATATTTGCCTATTTTCCCTAAGCTTTTTGTCGCTCGCCTCCGGGTATATTCATCACCTGAATTGCGGATTAACTCGACTAAAGCGGAACCCGCCTTTTCCCGATCCGTCTCTTTCAGAACTTCCCTTGCTCTATCGACAATTGGATCGAGAAATGTCCGCCAATCCTGTTTTTGGTTATTAAAATAACCAAATCCCCAAATAACAATCTGCGACACAATCTCATCAGCAAGACTACAATCTTTAAACTCAGCAATCCCCGCAGCCGCTAGAAAATATGCACGATATCCATAAAATTTATCCCACCTAACCTTAAACTTAACCAACGCCTTAATAAACGCTTCTTTCTCCTCCTTCCCTACTTCCTCCCGCCCCAACCACAGCAAAATAACCTCTTTCCACTGCTTCTCAAAAATCCGGTACACCCCATCCCTCGTAGGGGCGGTGCCCCCGTGCCCGCCCTCCGGGGGAATATGATTCAAGAAAAAGTGCCAATCCTCAACCGCCAACGCCGCAAAATATTCCTGAAACGTCGGATGGTAAAAAGCATAAATCCCCTCCGCCGTCTCCGCATCCCTCGCGACTAAATTCAGCCAACCCAAACGACAAGCTAACTCAAACTGCGATGCACCCATCACCCGATATCCCACACTTTCTCGCAACTGAAACCGATCCGTTTCATTTAACATCCCTGAAAGTGCCAATTTCCCCAAAGCCGCATTCAATTCCTGCTGCTGAATCCAATTCAGGCGCGGTTTTTTCCACTGATACAAAGTAGTCACAAACCGCTGATAAAGCTTCGCCTTAGTATCCGGCAAATCCCCATCCAAGGATTGCCAAGTGCCGCACAGCAGCGAACATCTCAGGGGGTTTTTCACTAAATCTCGGATTCGCTCTTTTCCCGATGCTGCTAATGCTTCGCGTAGCTGTTGAGAAAGATCCCCCCCAGCCCCCCTTAATAAGGGGGGAGTAAGAGTTTCCCCTTCTTGTTTCCCGCCCCCGTCTTCTCTTGTCCCCCCCCTTCTTAAGGGGGGGGTAGGGGGGGATCGAAACCATTTATCGATAAACATTTCTACTTGTTCGGGATAGGAAAATTCCAGAGTGCGATAAGTATCAAAAGTATCCAACGCAGAGCCGATCGCATCCCAAACATTCTGCCGACAACTTAGCACAATTCGCGCCTTTTGAATGCAGCCGCCGGTTCTAATTTGCCGCTGAATTTCCGCCAAAGGATTTTCATCTCCTACAGCCATCTCATCCGCCCCATCCAACACCAACCAAACGCGCTCAGCATTAAACTGTGCTAAAAAATCATCCTTAATTTCCGCAGTCGCCTCAGCCTTCCCAATTCTCTTAATAGCCGCCAACAGCCAATTATCAAATAAATACGGTTCTAATTCCTTCCCCTGCAAATCCGCCAAGGATACCCAAATTACAATCGCCTCGGAAATTTCAGCCGCTACCCAATTCGCAATCTGCCGCAACAGCGTTGTTTTTCCCGCCCCCGATTCCCCAATAATTCCTAACCGCTTGCCATTGCTTTTCGGGCTACTTCCTTGCTGGATTAATTGCTCAAGAAACTCGCTGTGTTCAAACCCTTGAGTAATTTGTTTTTTCCGGTAAAAGTTTAAACCTTCCTCAGCCGCAACATCCTCGCGTCGCTGAGTCACTTTCTGCCGTTCCACCAATCCCAGCGGCACATAAACATCATCTATTTCATGGTTGCCAAAAGTTAGCTGATTGCTAGTAAGCCGCTGCTGTTCTTTCTCCTCTAATATCTGCTGGCAAATAGCTTGCCAGTCAATCGGCACGTATGCAAGGCTGCTCTTTTCAACTATCTCCTCAAGCCAAGCGTGCATCTCTTGGGTTGTGCTATCAATCCGCGTTAAACTCTGCCCCGTAAAAATCTGAAAAACTTTCTCATTTTCCTTGATTTCCTGAGCAAAGTATGCAGATACTAAGGCAAATAATTCTTGCTCTAACTTAGTCTTGTAGGGTGCGACATGGCAATTTTCTAGGGCGACTTCCAGCAATTTTTGCTTAACTGCTTCAACCTGATTCTGCTTTAACTCATCTGGGGAAGTCAGCAGCAATTCTATCTCATCTAACCCTGCAATGGGAATGCCAAAGGGGACTGTTTCTTTATCAACTTGCTCTAAATCTAATTTGAGCTTTTCGAGCTTTCGTTTCAACCAATCAAAATCCCTGCGCCTGTCTTGCAGCGAATAGGCAAAACTCTCTCGGTTAGCCGCATTTTTCGGCTCGATTTCCTGTTTGCATTCTGAGGCGATTTGTTGCTGAGCTTTCAGGAAAGATGTTTTCAGCGCTTTTTCTAAATCGTGATTGACAATTTTTCCGTTTCGTGATAGCTTTTTTATCCCCGTCAAACAAGCGCGATTCAGTGCATCGTTGACTTGAGTGCCCAGAATGCCTTGCCAAGCGACTGTGAAAAGCAAGCCCAAGGTAATTGGATCTGACATTTGACGGTTCTCCTGATGCGCTGCTGCAAGGGGTTAGTTTGATTATAGACCAATACTGCTAAGTGCGAAGGTTGTCCGAAGAGAGGAACGAAGCGATCGCAGAGACTATGACACTTCTGAATTGATTTGTACCTGAACCGATTACTTTGGCTCTCTTGCCCTTTTTCGCCCGCATACCTCATGTGACGGAGAAAGACTATATAACTCTTCCATTTTTTGCATAAATCCGCTCTGCGATCGCACAACCAGATTCCAAATGCTATAATTAATTATCCTAAATTGTATAATCATAATAATCCCCAAATTTATGACTAATACACCCTCGAAAGAACAAAGTCGCGAGATGCTAAAGTGGCTCAACCGCAATCGACTGGATTTATTAGATTTCTATCGCAATCAATATGTTGCTTACAACGCCGATCGATTAATCGCTCACAGTGAAAATTTGCGGGAAATTTTGGATTTAGCTCAAGCTTCTGGAGAGCTTTATGCAATTTATTTGGTTCCCCGTTCCACTGCTTCTATTCAAATTTTATCTATTCGCTTTCGGACAGTTTCTCGCCATAATTGGCAGCCCAACTATCATGTTAAAATGAAGCATAGAGATGTAGAAATTTCTACAACTATGTTAGTAGATTCCGGCGCTGAACTGAGTTTAATTTCCTTTAAACTTGGTCAAGACTTAGGATTTGCTTTAGCTGATGCAGAATCTTCGTTATTGGCAGAAACTGTAGGCGGAAGAGTTGAGTATGTAATCCGCAATGTTGAAATGACTATTGACGGACACGGTTTTATTGCTCCCGTCGCCTGGTTGCAAACCAATACAGGTGGAGAACAATTGCTTTTAGGCCGAGAAGTCGTGTTCGATCGCTTCAACATTGAATTTAGGCAAGCTGAAGAACAAGTCTTATTTACTTGGCGGGAAGACTTCTGGTCACAAACGCCTATTGGTCAATAATCTACACCAAAAGGTCGAGCGCAAAAACAAAACTCGATCGCCAAACAGCACCTACTTTTCGAGGATTACCACGAAATCCTCAATCATCACATCAAAGGTGCGAGCCAGCTTGTGGACTGCTGCAAAGTCAACCATTGCCATCCCCTGAGAACGGGCATAATTGCTAATCGTACTGTAGCCCACGCCCGATCGCTCCGCAACTTCCTTGAGCGTCCATCCCTTCTCGGCAGCCAACTCTCGAACCCGCAATCTGACTAAGCCTTTGCTCATATTCACTATTTACAAAATTTTGGATTTAGTATAATATATCAAAAAGCGATCGCCCCGGTCATTCGATTTTAGATTTTAGATTTTAGATTTTAGATTAACTCTAAAGATGAATCTGGGAGCTTGAACGTTGGTCGAAAATTTTGCGCCTCTCATGGCAGAAGTCGCGGATTGTCTCCGTTTTGCGGCGGAGTCAACGAAACTAAAGACGAGCGCCAGTTAAAATTAATCCCGACAGATAATTTCTGTCGATCGCACTTAGCAGAGATAGATTTAGCTACCACAACCAGATGCAACTCCAATGATATCAGAGAATCAGTTAAGATCGTCAGCGATCGGCGAATCAAAAATTATTCACAAATCGTCGATCGTCAATCCGCGATCGAGATTTGTCACCGAAGAAACAGTAGCACTCCTGTTCAACATATCACCGGAACAGATATACCGGATCGAATGCTGCCACAACGTGGTGTACGTTCATGCCAAAGGCCTGAGTCGATTTGTCAGCTACGCCGATTTCCCCCCTATCTTAGAAGTAAAACGGCCCTGTGCTCAAGATTTTGTCGCCTGGTACAAACGCTGGAAACGGACACAAGCACCCGAATTTTGGACTAAATTCTATACGTACAACTTCAAAGCGGCTGTTTCAGTTGACAGCTTGCTTGAGTGGGGTAAATTAGTAGCTACAGTTAAATCGGTAATTTCTGCCTCAGCGCTGCAACAGCTACGAGATGTTTACGCTCAAGAAAAAGCATTGATGGAGAATTTTTAAAGCAGGTGGAGGGGGTAAACCCGCAATTGTTGGCCACCAGCAAGATAAATGTAAGGTGCGCTTCGGCGCACCCTACGAAATTGAGATTCTACTCAAAACTCTTCTTTACCTTCCAATCCCCACATATTGGAAACCAGCCGCTTCTAAAGCCTTCTTGTCTAAGAAATTGCGGCCATCAATCATCACCGCATGATCCATCAACTTCGCCATTTTCTCGTAATCTAAATTGCGGAACTGTTCCCAGTCAGTCACCAACACCAAAGCATCGCAACCGTCTGCCAACCTTTCCGGGTCAGTTTCTACCAAAACTCCCGACAAACCGTGACGCATCCCAGTTTGAGAAACAATCGGATCGTAAGCTTTAACTTTCGCTCCCAACCGATTCAAACTCTCGATTAAAATCAGCGCTGGAGCATCCCGCAAATCGTCAGTATCCGGCTTGAAAGTCAAACCCAAAAGTCCGATAGTTTTACCTTTGAGAATCTTCAAAACGTGCTGCAACTTTTCAATAGCAATGAAACGCTGGCGTTGGTTAACTTCCACTGCCGCTTTCAGCAAATGCGCCTCGTAACCGTAATCGTCAGCAGTGTGAACTAAAGCCGAGACATCTTTGGGGAAACAAGAACCGCCCCAACCAATGCCAGCTTGCAGAAACTTGTTGCCAATCCGTGAATCTAAACCGATACCTCGGGACACTTGAGTAACATCTGCACCGACGCGATCGCAAATATTAGCAACTTCATTAATAAAGCTAATCTTCGTAGCCAAAAAAGCATTAGCTGCGTACTTAATCATCTCCGCTGAACTGATATCAGTCATCACCACAGGAACTTCCGGCAAAGACGGATTTTCTGCGAACTTGCGATCGACAATCGGCCGGTATAACTGTAGCATCATATCCATAGCCCGCCGAGAATTGCTGCCGAGAACAATGCGATCGGGATTAAAAGTATCGAAAACAGCACAGCCCTCCCGCAAAAACTCCGGGTTGCTAACCACATCAAATTGAACACCTTTGTTTGCTGCTACTTCCTCACCAGTAACCTCGTCACCGCTGTGAGGTTTTTGACGTTCTGCTAAACCGTCTAGTACAATTCTTCGCACCCAGTCCCCGGAACCGATGGGCACTGTAGATTTGTTTACGATTACTTTGTAATCGCCGTCGAGGTGAGCTCCAATTCCACGAGCAACCGCTTCCACGTAGCGAGTATCGCTTTCCCCAGTAGGCAAAGGAGGCGTCCCCACGGCAATAAACAAAATATCCCCGTGAGACACTCCTGCTGCTAAATCCGAAGTAAATTCTAGATTGCCAGACGCAGATGCAGAGGACATTAATTCAGACAGTCCGGGTTCAAAAATAGGCGACTGTCCAGACTTCATTAATTTAACTTTTTCTTCGTTGTTGTCTACGCAAATCACGTGGTGGCCGATGTGGGCCAAACAAGTGCCGGTGACTAAGCCAACATATCCTGTACCGATGACACAAACCTGCATACAAATGTCCTCAAAGTTGGTAAATAAATCAGATGGGATGTTGAAAGAAGAAGGAAGAACGGAGAAGGCTTTAGTTATCTAGGAGAGAAGGAAAAAACAGCTTGTAGGGGTAGTGCTACCCCTACTCCCCGTGCATACCCCTAGCGAGGGCAACCACGGGGGGTTTGCCCCTACCAATCTCTGGGGCAACCACGGGGGGTTTGCCCCTACAAATCCTCACTCTCTACTTTTGGTTTCCCTCGATGCGATCGCGAAAATCCTTTATAGTCAACTCTAAACCTCGATCCAGCGGCACAGTTGGCTCCCACCCCAACCAAGTTTTAGCACGAGTAATATCCGGTTGTCGCTGTTTTGGATCGTCTTCCGGCAGCGGTTTAAAGATAATTTCTGCCCCTGGATTAATCGTGTTTTGAATTTTTTGTGCCAGTTCCAATATAGTGTATTCGCCGGGATTCCCCAAATTCATCGGCCCGATTTTGTCGCTATTCATCAAACGAATAAATCCTTCCACCAAATCAGAAACGTAGCAGAAACTCCGCGTTTGGGAACCGTCGCCGTATACTGTCAGCGGTTGATTCCGCAAAGCTTGAGCAATAAAATTGCTGACTACTCTGCCGTCATTTTCCAACATCCGCGGGCCATAGGTATTGAAGATTCGCACAACTCGAATGTCTACACCATTTTGACGGTGGTAATCAAAAGATAGGGTTTCAGCTACTCGCTTCCCTTCGTCGTAACACGATCTGATCCCGATACAATTAACGTTGCCGCGATAATCTTCTGTTTGTGGATGTACGTCAGGATCTCCGTACACTTCGGAAGTGGAAGCCAGAAAGAATCTTGCTTTTACCCGTTTAGCCAATCCCAACATATTCATCGTACCGATGACGTTTGTTTTAATTGTCTTGACAGGGTTGTACTGATAGTGTATTGGGGAAGCGGGACAAGCCAGATGGTAAATCTGATCTACCTCTAACCGAATCGGTTCGGTGATGTCGTGGCGGATCAGCTCAAAATACGGGTTGTCTAGCCATTTGAGGATATTGCGTTTAGTACCGGTGTAAAAATTATCTAGGCAGACTACCTCATGTCCTTGGGCCATTAAGCGATCGATTAGGTGGGAACCGAGGAAACCCGCGCCGCCTGTGACTAAAATTCTCATTGTGGAAACTGCCGTTCTGTTTAGGGGTAGGACTGGAGTACAAAAATTCAGTCGCTCGAATGAAACTTACTAATAGAATAACAAAATTGCGATCGCCAATGTAAACACTTCTGCGTCTCTTTCATCAAATCTTTAATTAACTTAGCATTTGCCAATACTTTGAACAAAGTGCTATAATTCGCAAATGTGGGTAGCAATTTTTATTTAACTTTTAATATTTCCGCAAAAATACTGTTGACAATAATTCTGTTTTGAGTTAAGGATTATTGGTTGTTTGTTATGCGCTAGCTTCTGTGTTTAGTTATGTAAGGGTTTACGCATAAATACCCAAAAAACCGGGTTGTTCGCGACTGTTAAAGCGTCAATGAAGTATTTCCGTAAACAACCCGATTTCTCAAGGCTAAAAAGCAGTATCGCTGTCTGCTCTGGGTGGAATCTCAGCAGCAGTTAAAGTCACGATTTTTCCGTCACGCCAGATTCTAATCGATTGTCCTAGTCTGCGGTGTTTTTCAATTGCTTCGGCGATGGCTGCTTTGACACCTGCGTCAATGCGATCGGATAACTTGACAAGTCTTTTTTCAGTCATTTTACTAATTTATAATGCGATTCCAAGTTTCACGGTCAGAGATTAGGGTTTCCCCTTCCGCACTTCCTTCAGCAATTAGTCGGATAGTATCTCTAGAATTATCATAGACTATCCAGCTATCGCACAATGGTAAGTATAATGAAGTTAAGTTTCTGCGTCCGCGATCGTATCGCCTGCGGATGACATCTTCCGGAATAGAATGTCCACCACTTTCCACCCGTTGTTGCACCCGTTCAATTGCCATTTCTGGGGATTGCAGCCAGAAGTAAATCAGGTTGATTGTGTAGCCTTTGGTTTTACAGTTGCTCAAGAATCGAGCAAAGTTACGAGCTGCTAAAGTTGTCTCGAAAGCGAAATCAGTGCCAGAGTCTGATAAAGTCCGCAGTCTTTGTATCATTAAGCGTCCTGCGAGGATGGCGACTGACTCTGGATTGAATTGGGACATCCCGGCGGCGATCGCATCTGCATTGACATATTCAAAACATTCTAAAAAATCAGGTAACAATCTCAGGGAAACTGTCGTTTTGCCTGAACCATTAGGGCCGCCAATAATGTAAATATTTGGCATAATTGCGTTTCAACTTTTACTCATAGTCTTCTAGATCAAATTCAATATAGAGGTTATGGTGTGGCTTGAACACGATCGCTTAATTGGGTTTTGTTAACGATCGAATTTTGATCGATAGCTTACGTTCGGTCAGACATTCTGCACGATTAACCTGCAATAAACGCACAGTGACTCGACCGATCGCAGTTAGAGGTTCGATTGTACCACTTTCAGTTTGAAGTTGAAAATGGTCTTCCCAGCTATCTTTTCGAGGGTTGTAAAGTCGAACCACTTCATCTGTTTCTGGATCGATCGAGGCAATGTCGCTGCCTTTATTTTTGTTACAAATTGAGCAAGACAAAGCCAGATTATTTTCTACTGTTTCGCCACTGTGTTTCTCTGCAATGATATGGTCTATTTGATGAGACGAGAGGGCGAGTGTTTCTGGGATTAAACAATATTCGCAGTATCCGTTGGCGCGATCGCATACCATTCGTCGCAGACTAGCTGAAACGTAGGTTTTACTCATGCAGCCTCGCTCAGTTTCAGCAGGGCTTGCGCTTTGGCAATGCGTACTAAATGTTCGACAAATTCGTATTGCTGCCACAAACGCTGCTCCATCGGCGTGAGTCCTTCTGTGCGATTTTTCTCTAATAAAGTATCGATTTCAGCTTGAAGATCGTCGGATAAACGCAGGGCTAATATTTCTTGTGGCGAGGGTAAACTTGCTATAAATTCTAATATCTTCGTTAGCCCCGAAAATCCGCTTGAAGGATTGGCTTCGACTTCCCTCAATCCCAGCATCAAAATCTGTGGTAACTCATCTTTGAGAGTATCTAGCCGCAGTGCTAGTTCGTCGGGAATTTGAAGGGTAATTGTTGCCATTTTTTTACTCACTGACGCTCTCATTGAATGGTAGCACAATAGACGACGGGAATTATAATTATATAGGGTCGTTATTGGATAGCGGTGGAATCTCAGCAGCAGTTATAGTCACGATTTTACCATCACGCCAGATACTAATTGATTGTCCTAGTCTGCAGTGTTTTTCATATGCTTCGGCAATTGCTACTTTCACACCTGCGTCAATTTTTTCATATAACTTACAGAGTTCTTCTTCAGTCATTTGATTCCTAACCTATGCTCCATTCTCTTCAAAAAAAGCTTCTAAATCCCGATCGCCTCTGATAATTCTCATAATTTCAATTCCATCGTTCGCGATGCGGTAAAAGATAATGTAGTTTTGCACAGGAATACCGCGCAAGTAGGGGCGAAGTTGACTATAAGTGCGTCCCATCAGAGGAAATTGTGTCAAGTAGCGGCATTTTTTAGTGAATTCATCGATGAATCGTTCGCCTGCTTCAACGTTGCGTGCGACGAAATAGTCTGCGATTTCGTCAAGGTCGCGAATCGCTTCAGGTGAGATGATATATTGGCTCATCAGGGATTATACCGATCGAGCTTTGTGAAATTTGGCTCTAATTTGAGCGATCGCCGTTTCACCATCCACTCCTTCACCGCGATCGAGTTGTGTGGCGGCGATGTCGATTTTGGCGCAAACTTCTTCTACCCAGCGATTGTATCGATCGCGTTTTTCCAGCAGCCGTAGCGCGTCAGCAATGATTTCGGTAACGTTGGTATAGCGCCCGCTAGCGAGTTGGGCTTGGATGAGTTGTTCTTGTTCGGGGGTGAGGGTGATACTCATAGGTAAAGATCGGCTGGCTATTGTTTTATTGCAGTTCGGGGGGATTGCACGTTTGTCTCTATTCTATTCTAATCTATGACTGATGCGTTACATTGCACTAGCAATACCTACTACTATTTATCGATCGCAATCGCTAGTTCGTCGCGAATTTGAATGGTAATTCTTGCTATTGTTTTTAGTCACTGATGCTCCGATCGAATCATAGCACAATAGAAGCGCGATCGCCCTTTTGTGAGAAATGCAGTGTGCGATCGCCGCGCGCGATCGGGTAAAGGTGCGATCGCGCTTCCAGATTTTAGTCGCTTCACCCTACCAATCTGTTGATTTGTGGCAAAATTTTAGTTACCGTTGTTATCGTTGATGTCTAGATTTTGTATTGAGAGTTCTGAATCTGGTGAAGTAGGTATTTGCAGCTTGAAAACAATTACTATTTGATTTTTCTCAATACTTATATTACTTATATTAACTACACTATTTTCCGGTAATAAATCTTTGGTTTGGAATTTAGCAGACGACTGAGTTTTATATCCAGCATCCTCAAGCCATTCCGCAATATTTCTCCAATTTTCTATCTTTTCAACGCCTTTACCCAGAAAGGCTTTAACGTATTTATAAATAGTGGCACACAGGTCAGTTTCAACACCCTTGGGATTCTTTTTCAGCTTTTCGGCGATTTCAGCGGGACTGTAGCCACAAAGCAACCCCCGCAGATGCAGCTTTTCTACGGGGGTGAGGGGCTTTCCCTTAACGGCGGCCAAGTCCGAGTACAGAGTTTTTAAGTCCCAGCGGCTTTCGGCTTCGACGAAGCGATCGTTTGTGGATGCCATAGATGGGTGTCTCTAAATTTCCTGATGGAATTCTAACATAACTCCTGATGAGTGTCAGTTTATTGCCAGACTCCGCTAGCGTATGATAAGTGAATGCTAAAGCGCAAGTAATGAAATTTAAAAGTCAAAACCTTTGTGGGAGGGCTTTTTAGCCGTCACTGACTACAGTTAGCGACCCGACAGGGGAGTAAGGCTGAACTTTGGTAAGTTTCTCGCTTTGACTCTAGTTTCGGCCACTGCCAGTAATTTTTTTAATTTATTTTCTGGGATTTTGCATAATTTTCTGGATTTGCCCCTGATAAATAAATGGGAGGCTGCAATGCGCCTTCTGCAGACTGAGTTCTTTGTGAGTGCGATCGCGACGAAAGCTTTGCTATGCAAGAGTTTTGCTTACATAGCAAATCCCTGACTTCGCATACATTTAGGGTGATCGCAGGATCTAAAAATACAGGCTAGCAAGTCATTTTTTCAGAAATGGAGAAAGACTTGTAGCTCGAATAGGGATAAATCTAGTATTCACACTGAGATTGCAACATGAACATTAATGGAACGTTGGCTGACGATACTCTCAATGGCACGCCCGATGCAGATTTAATATTTGGACAACAAGGCTCTGACTTAGTGTTTGGCAGTGATGGAGACGACTTAATCTACGGGAAGCAAGGAGATGACAAGCTATACGGTAATGAAGGTAATGATACCGTCTACGGTGGCAAAGGTAACGATACAGTTTACGGAGGCAAAGGTGACGATCGGCTATTTGCTAATGCTGGAGATAACTTGATATACGGCAACGAAGGCGAGGATACAGTTGATGGCGGAATAGATAACGATACAGTTTACGGTGGTAAAGGCAATGACAGCTTGTTTGGCAACTTGGGGAATGACATTCTCTATGGAGATCAGGGAGCAGATACCTTAACTGGGGGGAATGGTAACGACACTTTTTTTATTGGTAAAAATACTGGGGGTACTGAGCTTTCGGATGCCGATTTGATTGTTGATTATACAGAGGGTGAGGATGTAATTCAGTTAAGGAACGATGTTGCCTTTGATGACCTCAAGATTTATGTGGGCACAGGGGTTAATGCTGGCTACACGATTATTCAGGATGACTTAACAGGGCAATATTTGGCAGTTTTGGAGGGTGACGCCAGATTGACTATTGCTGATTCTAGCAAGATTGTGAGTCTGACACCTGCGCCTTTGCCGACTCCGACGCCTGTGACGACTCCCACGCCTGCACCGACACCTGCACCGACACCTGCACCGACACCTGCGCTGACTCCGACGCCTGCGCCTGTGACGACTCAGACGCCGGCGCCGACACCTGTGACGACTCCGACACCGGAGCCGAAGCCTTCAATCACCCCAAGTGCAACGACTCCGACGCCTGTGACGACACCTGTGACGACACCTGTGACGACGCCTGTGACGACTCCGACACCTGTGACGACTCCGACGCCTGTGACGACGCCAACACCTGTGACGACTCCGACGCCTGCGCCGACACCTGTGACGACTCCGACACCTGTCACAACGCCGACACCTGTGACGACTCCGACACCTGCGCCGACACCTGTCACAACGCCGACACCTGTCACAACGCCGACACCTGTGACGACTCCGACGCCTGCGCCGACACCTGTGACGACTCCGACACCTGTCACAACGCCGACACCTGTGAC
>NZ_JAUBOV010000002.1:0-55633 GCF_036700405.1 Microcoleus sp. T3_D1 | reverse complement strand
CGCCGACACCTGTGACGACTCCGACACCTGTCACAACGCCGACACCTGTGACGACTCCGACACCTGTCACAACGCCGACACCTGTGACGACTCCGACACCTGTCACAACGCCGACACCTGTGACGACTCCGACGCCTGTGACGACGCCAACTCCTGTGACGACTCCGACGCCTCCACAACTACCGCAACTTCCTGCTCCGCCTGCACCTAACGGATTTAATATCAAGTTCGACTATCGTTACGATACGACAGGTTTCTTTAACGATCCTAGTCGCAAAGCAGCGCTGGAAGCAGCAGGTAAAATTTGGGAAGATGTCATCAAAAACGATTTTCCCGATCCACCTATTGGGATATCTGGGACAATAACCCATCCAATTACGGGACAAGACCAAAACGTTATCTTCGATTCCCAAATTGATGATATGGTTCTATTCGTTGGCGGTCAATCTCCCGTTTTTGGTAGTAATCCAAACGCAGCAGGACAGCTAGTTTCTGGCAATGGAGTTCGATTTGACAGCATTCGACTAGCAAGACCGGGCGATATTTTTGGAAGCATCTCTTTTGAATCAAGTCTTAACTGGTTCTTTGACCCAACACCTGCAACTGTTGATGATATTCCATTAACCCAAGGTGATTTCATTAGTGTTGCAGTACACGAAATTGGTCACTCGTTAGGTTTTTATCCCTTCACCCAGGGAACAGGCCCTAACTCTCTCAATGTTAATGGTGGTAATCCGATTCCATTTATGCCAGGTGGTAATCCTCACATCGATGAAAATTTCCGAATAGATGGTCAATCACCAGTTATGTCACCAAGTGCTGGTGGACGGTTCCCAACAAGAGCAGATTTAGCAATCTTGGCGGATAAAGGTTATCAAATTCCTAGCCTTGCTGGTTATATCTCACAAGAAAAACCACCGATCGCAACCCCGAATGCTGACAACTTTTCTGGTACTGATGGTAATGATACGATCGACCTTTTAGGTGGAAATGATACCGCCCGTGGCAATGAAGGTAATGATTTGCTATTTGGCGGTGATGGCAATGATTTTCTTGAGGGTGGTGTCGGTAATGACAGCTTGATTGGTGGTGTCGGTAATGATAACCTACTCGGCAATGAAGGTAATGATGTGCTCTTTGGCGGTGATGGAAATGATTTTCTTCAAGGTGGTCTCGGTAATGATAGCTTGATTGGTGGTGCGGGTCAGGACTTTTTCAACTTTAATACCACTCAAGATGTATTAATCGGACAAGATGTCATCTACTCCTTCTCTGTCGCCGAGAACGATGTAATTCAAATTCGGGGTTCAGGGTTAACTGCAAGCACAGTTTTAAGCCAAGTCAACAGCACTGGTAAAATTACTTTTGCTTCGGGCGGTGAACTTACTGTGTTCTCTGATGCTCCTTTGACTGCAAATAATTTGTTCCTTCTGTAGTTGAGGGATATTTTGTAAGCAGAATTATAAGAGCGATCGCCCTTAATCTCCAAAAGTGCGATCGCCTCCCATTCACCAAAAGTAATTTTCCATGATTTAATTACAATAGCGAACCCTTTTTCAGTGGCATGGTCGGGTACTTTTGATAAAGTGGGAGAAATAAGATGAACATTACTCCATTAATAGAAACATTAAATGCTAATAAATTTATGCGCTCTGATGAGGAAGTGATGAGTTTTGAATACGCTTTAGCCGAACTTGCCCTACATCTTAACAGCGAATATTTGCCAGAACTCTATCGGGTTTTAGATGACAGATGCGAACAACATGAAGTCATGTATGGTCTGATTCATTTTCTGGAGTCTTTTGAACTCAAAGACCAGTTGCAGGCGTTTATTGATAGCATAGACCGGATGATTGTTAATGCTAAAGAATGGACAATGATTCTAATTTATGGAATCCTCAATCAGGATTTAGCCCGGAATTTATATAGCCAGATGTTACATTCTACCGATTCTCGAAATCGGGATTTATGTACGCATTTGCTGCGCGAAATAGTGGCTAATGAATCCCCTCCTTTATCTACCCATGCTGAGTCAGTTATTTCCATCGCAACTGCGATCGACATTGATATTGATGAAATTCAGAGGGATCTGTCGAGCTTTCTTAAACTCATCCAAGATGGGAATATCTTGGTACTCTTGCAAGACGATCGGCCAATAGCCGAAATTAAACCTATCAAATAAGATGTAAGCCGCTCTCAGGATGAGCGATCGCCCTTCCTGTCCAAAAGTGCGATCGACCTCCTAAAATTAGTTAATGGTATAATCATCAATCAAATACCATTTAGCAGTAAATCACTTATTTTGAATAATGGGACAGATACTTCTGAAGACACTCCAGAAGTTATAGAACAGGATATAATAGACCAAACGATTGAAGTAGGAAGTGGTTGTGACTGGACAGGCAGTGGAGGAGAACCTCAGTGGGATAATCCCAAATCCATCAAAGCCTACGACCATATCGATCGCCATCATGGCCCAAAACTGAAACCCCTTAATTTTAGAGGCAGGGCAGCATCCAAAAATCAGCCTCAAGGCCAGTGGCTAAACGATCGAGACTGGGTAAAAGCTGAACAAGTGACACCGAAATATCCCGGTTGTTACATTATAAATTTTAAGCGTTCTATTGGGAAAGTTCACTATCCCGATGGGAAAATAATTGAAAATGTTACCCATGCTTTTATTAAAAGGAAACCAGATGGAACATTCAAATCTGCTTATCCTGTTCTCAATGATGCTACGCTGTCCTCATTAGATAGGAGCGATGAAAATGAATAACTATATCAATTTTACAATCCAGTTAGAAAAACCTAATTGCGAACAATATGCTGACGCACCCGATGACTCATTAGGAGAACTTTCGCATTTTGAATTAGGTTTGAAACTATTTTGCTTTGAATGCGATCGCCCAGTCTCAATAGAAATTGGTGAAGAAAAACTAAAAGTTTTTTTAGACCCCGATATCTGTATGCTCCTAGAAGATGAACTCCCCAAAAAAATTAGTGAGTTATCCCAAGGGAAACCCATCAAAATAGAATTTGTTGAAAGTGTGTGCCTTACTCTTGAATTGCAGCCATTAACCAACGATAAAATTAGCTGTAATTTCAAAGAATTTGGATATTTATCTCCAAACCAGTTTACCCTAAAATCCAGAAATCAACACTTTGAACTGAATAAAACTCAAGTTATAACAGAGTTAAAGGGATTTGTCGAACAACTCATAGAAATGGCTCTAAATGGCGGCTACATCACCCGCGAAGAAAAGCAAGAATTCCTGATGCCACTCCGCGAAATTGCGCCTGCTTCGGCTATTTGTTAATTAAGTACGATCGCCCTTCATCTCCAAAAGTGCGATCGCCCTTAATCTCTCAAAGTGCGCGCGAGCGTAGCTATCGCGTAGGGAATCACCCTTAATCTTACTTCCCTTAATTACAAAACAAACTCGGCTCTACATGAAAAAAACTCCCCAGAATCAAGGCCAACTCTTTACCAATATCTCGATCGCCATTAACCACTTCATACACTCTTTTTTCAGATCCAATGACTCCTACCAAATCAGCAGGTTGTAACTCTCTTTGTTCCATCAAAAACAGCAGTATTGAATGAGGCGTTGCTGTGGTTCCTGGTGCATAGAATTCTTGCTCAAACTTTTCAATCAATGCAATCAGCAATTCATATAACTCATCTTCTTCTGGAGTGCGATCGCCCCGGTGCATCAACTCTTCCACCATAGCCAGAGCCTTCTCATTATCCGCTTCATTTCTAATTATTTTCGGCTGATACTGAGACAATAACTCTTTGTATTTATCTGGATTAAAAGTAAGGGTCATTTTTCCATTTCTCCTTATCATACTCAGCATGGGTGAGAATATATTTGATATAAATTAATTTGCTTTCATAATCAATACTAACTATTAATCGATAATTATTACCTTTGATATTAAAAACTGTAAACCCTCCAACAGCTTCGGCTTTAGGAAAAACAGATTGTACCTCAATTAAATTAGACCATTTAGCCTTGCTAGCAATTTTAAACCAGTTATCCAAAGCTTCCCCGCAATCAGCATGAGTTTCGCTGTATTCACGCACCCGTTTGTAGCTGATTATGTGCATCTACTATAAGAAATTTAAACTAAGTTTTAGTTTAGCTCAACCAATTCCTTTGGTCAAGGACGATCGCCCGACCTGTCCAAAAGTGCGATCGCTCTTTTAAAAACCCTAACTCCTGCTCAGACAGTTGACGTGCTACACTCAGAGTATCGTCATAGCCACAAACAGAATGCAAACCATTACCATCACAATTCCAGACGATCGCCTGCACAAGCTCCAAGAAACCGCCAATATCCTCGGCGTTTCCCTAGAAGCATTACTGCTGGCGGGTGCTGAAAACTTGCTCGCACCACCAGAAACATCCTTCCAAAATGCGATGGAATACGTCCTCAAAAAGAATGCTGAACTTTACCAAAAGCTCGCGTAATGCGCTATCTAACTTTAACAGAAGTCTTAGAAATTTATCGGCGCCTTATTGAGCAGTCTGGCTGCGCTGTCATATTGTTCCTAATTCTATTTGATAAATTCTGGCTCTGAAAAGTAAACTTTATTATGCCACAGTGCGATCGCCCGACCTGTCCAAAAGTTCTCGAAGCGTAGTTATCCCGTAGGGAATCGCTCTTAATCTAACTTCCCTAACTCTTTGTATTTGTCTGGATTTAAACAGTCCTAGACGCACTCCGAAAAAGAGTTTCTGGACCCCCACAGGGACGGGCAAGATGCCCATCCCACAAGAAAACTGACTCTTTGTGGAACAGGCATCTGGCCTGTTCTAGATGACTGCAAACAACTACAAAAAACTGACTCTTTGTGGAACAGGCAAGATGCCTGTTCCTGACAAAATGCCACAATCAAACAGACTCTTTGTGGAACAGGCATCTTGCCTGTTCTAGATGACTGCAAACAACTACAAAAAACAGACTCTTTGTGGAACAGGCATCTTGCCTGTTCCTGACAAAAAGCCACACAGATTACGAATCCCGATCGAGCTTCAGCACAGCCATAAAAGCCTCCTGCGGCACATCCACAGTACCCACAGACTTCATCCGCTTCTTACCCTTCGCCTGCTTTTGCAGCAACTTTTTCTTCCGCGAAATATCACCGCCGTAACACTTCGCCAACACATCCTTCCGCAAAGCCGGAATGTGCTCCGAAGCAATCACCTTCGCGCCAATTGTCGCTTGAATCGGCACCTTAAATTGATGGCGAGGAATCAACTCCTTGAGTTTTTCCGTCAATCCGCGGCCCACATTATAAGCCTTATCCCGGTGTACGATCATCGCCAAAGCATCAACCGGATCGCCATTAATTAAAATGTCCATTTTCACTAACGGATTTTCGCGATAACCGATGAGGTGATACTCCATGCTCGCATAACCGCGCGATCGCGATTTCATCTGGTCGAAAAAGTCAGTCACCACCTCCGCCAAAGGCAACTCGTAAACCAGCGTAGTTCGGCCTTGACTCAGATACTTCATATCCATAAAAATGCCCCGCCGACTTTGAGACAGTTCCATCAGCGCGCCCACATAAGTTTCCGGCGACAGCATTTCTACCCGCACGTAAGGTTCCTCAATTTTCTCGCGATACTGAGGATCGGGCAAGTGGCTGGGATTGTCAATTGTTAACACTTCCCCTTTAATTGTTGTGATTTGATAAACCACAGAAGGAGCCGTAACAATCAAATCCAAATTGTATTCTCTCTCCAGTCTTTCTTGCACAATTTCCATGTGCAGCAAACCCAAGAAACCGCAGCGGAAACCAAATCCCATCGCGCTGGAAGTTTCCGGTTCGTAAGAAAGCGCCGCATCGTTGAGTTCGAGTTTTTCTAAAGCTTCCCGCAAATCTGGAAATTGGTCAGCATCGATCGGGAACAAGCCGCAAAAAACCATCGGCTTTGCCTCTGTATAACCCGGCCAAGGCTCAGGCGCCGGCTTTTTGACCAAAGTAATCGTATCGCCGACGCGAGCATCAGCTACGGCTTTAATTGCCGCGCCCAGATAACCCACTTCCCCGGCGTGCAGTTCGTCTACAGGAACTTGAGTCGGTGAAAGGATGCCCAATTCATCGATGACATATTCCTTACCCGAAACCATCAACAAAACCCGATCGCCCTTTTTGACACTTCCGTCCATCACTCGGAAATACACAATTACCCCGCGATAAGGGTCGTAATAACTGTCAAAAATTAGCGCCCGCAGCGGTTTGTCAACAGTATCCTGCGGCGGCGGCACCAATTCGACGATCGACTCCAAAATCTCATCTATACCAATTCCTTCCTTAGCCGAAGCCTCAATCGCCCCGCTACAGTCGAGACCGATAATTTCTTCAATTTCCCCTTTTACCCGTTCCGGTTCTGCCCCCGGCAGGTCAATTTTATTTAAAACTGGAATAATTTCCAGATTGTTGCCCAAGGCAAGGTAGACATTTGCGAGGGTTTGTGCTTCCACGCCTTGAGATGCGTCTACCACCAGCAGCGCCCCTTCGCAAGCAGCGAGCGATCGCGACACCTCGTAAGAAAAGTCCACGTGTCCCGGAGTGTCGATCAGATTCAGCACGTACTCCTGACCGTCCTTGGCAGTATAATTCATCCGAGCCGCTTGCAGCTTGATCGTAATGCCGCGTTCGCGTTCGAGATCCATATTGTCTAAAAACTGCTCCTTCATCTCCCGTGCCTGCACAGTCCCAGTCGCCTGCAACAGGCGATCGGCCAAGGTCGATTTTCCGTGGTCGATGTGAGCAATAATCGAAAAATTACGAATGCGAGATACAGGGACGTTAGTCATGTTTTTTATCGAAGAGCTAATCGGCAAAGGATACTTTTTGTTGTATGATTACACAAGCAAGAGTAGAGTGCTTACTTCAACCTCTTACTGGGGATTGAGATGAAACCACAACTGAGGCAAACCTCAAGAGTATCAGTTATTAGCCTTTCAAGTGTCCGATCAAGGCCGGACACCCAAAAGGAAAAAACTTTTCTCTCTCTCATTGTACAGAAAGCGGTTAAGCGGTTGAGGAAAGGTTGGGTGCAAATCAGGGACTGCCAATATCTAGTCCAGTCGGTTGTCATCAAAAGAATTGAAACTTAAGAATTAAAACTAGGATTTTTTAACTATGAGCGAATCAAGAATACCATCCCACAGTTCGTCAGAAAAAGTCGAACTGTCCATCCATATCGATCCTGAACTGCTAGACCAAATTAAGCACTTGACGAATGACCCCAGCAAAGTCATTGAAACAGCAATCAAGCAGTGGCTCAGAGGCGAGCGCCGCGAAGACGAGCTGGCTCTGAGTTTACGCCGCAACCCCCCAGTCCCGCCCCGCGGTGAATGGAACGACTGAGGCGATCTCGCCCCAGACGGCGCGCGCAAATCTGCAGGCTGTGAAATTTAGATCGCGCGGGCGATCTCCTGCAGATTTCGTGGCTAAAGCTACAGGTGGTGGGCGAGTGAACTCGGCTAAATCACAACCTCGGAACTATTCTAGGTGAGGGAAAAAATGCGTGAGCCATTCCCCGACTTGAGTTGTTCGCAGCCTCATATTTTGGCGTAATTTTCACACTTGATAGTTAATCGGTGCAGATTCCTAATTTCTCAATCTTAATTTTTATCTTTAAATTACCCAAAACGGCTGAGAACGAATAGTTTTGAGTTGTGAGTTGAGTTCAGAATTAAAAAAATAATATTTTATGAGTTCATTAATCACTCAAAAGTCAATAGTAGAAGCCTAAAAGTTTTGCAAATTGTGAGTTTTGAGCGATTAATGTTTTAATTAAAAAGCCAAAAACTTTTTAATTGATTAATAACTCACAAATTAACAGTAGAAGCCCCAAACAAGGGGGAGTATTGAGTTCTTTATTAAAAACTCAAGACTCAAAAATCCGAACTACTTTCATCCCCTACTCTGATGGACTCTAACACAGATTTTCGGCGATCGAGCCTCGCCTCTACAGTTTTTTTTCAAGAGTTAGGGGCAGAATTAGTATTTACCCAAGACGCCTCTGGTCGATATCTATCTTTTTACTGGCAAAAAGCCGAGCAGTACAACCTTACAGCAGAACAAATTGTCGATCGCCCCCTCAGCGAAACCCTGCAACCCATCGCCCCTGCGCCTTATCTCGATATGCTGCGGCGGGTACTCGAAACCCTTGTACCGCAACGGTTCAGCTATCCATTTTGCCACGCCGGACAATATTTTCTCTTCGATTTGACACTCACTCCGGCGATCGACTCAAACGGCAAAGCTACAAAAGTCTTAGTTATGGGAAGGCTGCTGTCTGACAAACCCACAGACAGACGGCCAGACTCCCCAGAATTCATGCTCTATCGAGCTTTGCCATCCCTCTTGGACGCCCGCCAACGAATGTCGCTTCCAGCGAGCCGTATCCCCGGTCGATCGCTCCCTCCCTACTCGGAAATCGATCGTAAAATCATCTCCCAAATCGCTCAAAACCTGCACAAAACCCTCGATTTAGCCACCATTTGGCAGCAAACTGTTAACAGCTTGGGTCAAGTTTTAAACGCGAGTCGCTGCATCATCTGTTCCTACAAAAAAGACAGCGAAAATATCGATTCCTCCCCCTTCCTTGCCTCAGAAAATCAGCAAAATTCGACCGCCGCAGCAGCCCAATTACAACAGTCCATAGCTAGCGACCCCTCGCTCCGGCTTTCCCCCGCTCAAATCGAAAATCTCCAATCGAAAACTTTTAAAGTAGTAGCTGAGTACCGCCAAGAAGCTTACTCTTCCATGCTGGGATTAGAACTGCGCGCAGCCGAACAGCCGGGGTGGATTCAAACTTTAGCCACCTTAAAACCAGTAGCAGTCGATTACGCCTCCCCCGCCGCCGATCCCTTCTACCGCCATTCCGTGCTCGTAGCAGCTACCTCCTATGAAGACCAACCCAATGCACTGATATGTTTGCACCGCTGCGGCAATTCTCCGAAATGGAGTCCTGTCGAACTCGAATTCGCCCGCGAGTTAGTCGCTCAAGTCGGGAGTGCGATCGCCCACGCTACACTTTACCAAGAATTAGAACAGGCCCGCGCCGAAGCCGTGGCTCTTTCCCAACTTAAAAGTCAATTTCTTGCTAATACTTCTCACGAACTCCGCACCCCCCTCAACGGCATCCTCGGCTTCCTAAAACTGCTTATGGACGGCATGGCAGATGACCCCGAAGAAGCGCACCAATTTATCGAAGAAGCTTACCGCTCAGCAGTACATTTGTTCAATGTGATTAACGATATTTTGGATGTCGCTAAAATCGAAGCTGGCAAAATGGAGTTAGACCTCGCTCCCGTCAAACTCGGTGAACTGTTGCAACAAGTTGAGGATTTTACACGGGTTCAAGTCGAGCAAAAGCGATTGCAATTTCAAATCCAAAAACCCCCTGTGGAGGACGAGATTATTTTGTATGGCAACTACCAACGCCTGCTTCAAGTAATCTTGAACCTCACGGGCAATGCAATTAAATTTACCGGGGAAGGGGGAATTCGCATCAGTGCCGAGGTTATTAAGAAAAAGGTGACTGTTCACAACCAGCAGTTCCCCGGAATGGTAAAAATCCGAGTCGCTGATACTGGCATTGGCGTTTCTCTCGACAAGCAAGATAAATTATTTGAGTCGTTTTTTCAGGTGGACGGCGATCGTACCAGGCAATACGGCGGCACCGGTTTGGGATTGGCTATTTCTCAAAAACTGGTAGAAGCAATGGGCGGTACAGTAAATTTTTACAGTATGGGGGAAGGACTCGGATCGACTGTTACTTTTACTGTGCCGCTTTATCAAGAACCACTATTTAAAAATTAATCATATCGATTCCGGTGCAACCGGAATCATTGTTGACTGTTGACTGTTGACTGTTGACTGTTGACTGTTGACTGTTGACTGTTGATTGTAGAAGGAGGGGTCAAAAAAATGAAAATTGCGCGAATTATTTGTGGGCATCTTGATTAGACTTTACGCCCGACGATGAAGGACGGATTTGATATCATTCCGGCGCAGCCGGAATTGATATTACCAATTACCAATTACCAAACTGTACCTTACTCACTTAAAAATTGCTATATTCCTGTATTCGTGAGTTCCGTTGCGTGAATAAAAGTCATCAATAATTGGTAATTATCCTACAAACACAGTTCGATCGCCCCTGTATCAATTTTAACTTTTATCCATCGCCAATCTCCCTCCTTGGGAGCTTGCAACTGAGAGCGATCGTCCCTGCCACTTCCAATCCCCACCCAGAATTCGCATAACTCAAATCCGGGGGGTACGGATAACAAAGCTCATCTTTATTTGTCCGCTGGGATCTCACACCTCCGAGTAAACCCGCGCACACCGCCAGCTTTACAAAAACTTAATGCCAGCTTATACGACTGATTAAGCTTCCCAACCCCCTACTGTAAAGGATTATTAAGCATACTGGACGCTCTCAGTTCTCTGTGAAAATCATAAAGATCTTGTAAAGACACCGAAACTACTTAGTAATGTTTGACGGGGTGTGGGAAGATTTAAGTAGAATTACGTAATCCCTAAGCCGGGCAGCGGCAGGCTGGCAAATTCAGTAAATTCCTGCTCTGTTGGCGGAATGGTAAACTTTTGCCAGTCTATTAGAAAAAGGGTTGCTATGAATCAGCAAATATCAGCTCAATCGCAAAAACTTTTACTCCAAATTGGCAGAAAGATTCGTCGAACCTTGGATCTCGATAGCATCTGGCAGCAAACAGTTAACAGTCTGGGAGAAACACTAGGCGTCAGCCGCTGCATCATTTGTCCCTATGAAAGTTCTAGCCTGCAAGTCAAAGTAGCTGCTGAATACTGCCAAGAACCATTTTTACCCATGCTGGGAATGGAAATCTCGCTCACAGCAGCACCTCATTTCATTCAAGCTTTAGCCACCCTCGAACCGGTGGTAGTAGAGTCCTTTGCAGCCAATGACCCTTTAGGGCCACAGTCGCTGCTAGTGGTGGCTACCGCTTATCAAGAGCAAGCTAACGGCATAATTAGCTTGCATCAGTGCAAAGGTCGATCGTCGCGGAAGGGTAAGACCGATCGACCTTGGACTAAATCCCAGATCGATTTCGCACAAGAACTTGCCGATCAAGTAGGAAGCGCGATCGCCCTCGCCACCCTCTACCAAGAGCGCAGCAAGCGAGTACAAGGACTATCCCAGCTCAAAAAGCAATTTTTGTTGAAAGCGTCCCACGAGCTCCGCACTCCGCTAAATCACATCATCGGTTATCTACAACTAACCATAGACGATCAAGCTGACGATCCGATAGAGGAGAGAGATTTTATCCAAGAAGCTCACCGTTCGGCTATCCACCTTTCTAAGGTAATTTCTAATATCTTAGATTACATTGAGTTAAGTGAAGCTTGCCAAACTCACGCAGAGTTAGCCAATTTCAGGAACCAGGAAAAATCTGGGCATCAGTAAACCTTCGATTGGCGTATTTAACAAGTATAATAGTGACCGTACCCACAAGTTTTACCCCTGAAAAAGCTGACACTTTATCGATAGATTCCCTCACTAACTTCGGTAGCTAGTTCATCAATTTTTTTTAGGTAATTATAGTTTTACACAGTACAGCATAGCAACTACCACACGTAGTAGCCCGGTGTATTTATCATATTATGTTCGCTCAAACGACTCCCATCAAATAGGTTATTTTACCGGAAAGGATATTGCCAGCATAAGATTGCAGTTTCGCACTTTTAATGCTTTTAACTTGTGCTTGATAGAATTACCCACCGCCCTTTTTTTTCGGAGTTTTTGGAGGGCTGACATAGCGCGCCCAAAAAGGTTCCTCCATATCTTTCATCGCTGCTAGTTTTTGGCGCTCTTCCTCTATGCGCTTGCGTTCTGAAAGATCGGAAAATATGTTGATACTGCCGACAGTTTGGCCGCCCGCATCTCGCACAGGTGCGGCCCAAACCCAAACATCGATCGAACTACCGTCTTTTTTCAACAAAGATATTTCCAAACCGTTTTGCGGTTTGCCATTAGACGCAGACTTTAGCAGCGCGTAAAAATCTTGCTTTTGGCCTTCAGGAATATTCGGTAAAGGTTTCCCTAAAACCTCAGCCGCAGCCCAGCCAAAAAGTTGTTCGGCGGCGCGGTTCCAAACAACGGTATTGCCGTCATTGCTGGTACAGTTAATCGCCAGCGGCGCCGATGCTATCTGGGCTTGCAAAACTTGGTTAACGAGTTGCAGTTTCAATTCTACTTGCTTGCCATGGGTAATTTCTTGACAAGCGCCCCACAAACGGACAACCCGTTCAGCAGTTTTGTCCCACACCACTTGCCAGTAGTCCCGCACCCAGCGCACCTCGCCTTTTTGATTAATAATGCGATACTCATTAGCTCCAGTGCGGCTCAAAGTACAGCCTTCTAATTGTTTAATTAACATTTCCCTGTCGTCGGGATGAACGAGTTCCGAGTTCCACCAACCAAACGATTCTAATTCTTCAGGAACGATCCCAGTGCAGCGCTCAAAAGCTTCTGTCGCCCACTCGCAGGCGAACTTGCCGTCGGGCAGTCCCTTAAAAGAATAGGCAAAATCCGAAGTAATTTGCGACATAACTCTGTAGTGGAGTTCCGACTCTCGGACTGCGATTTCGGCTTGCTTTCGTTCCCCTATTTCCCGCGAATTAATTATAATTCCCTGCACGCTAGAATCGTAAAGCAAACTGTTACCTACCGACTCCATGTAGATCCAAGAACCGTCAGCATGGCGTTTCCGATATTCGATTGCCCCCCCAATTCCGGGAGATTCTAACAACTTACCAAAATACGTCTGCCAAGCCAGCAAATCGTCTGGATGGATTAACTCGCCGTGAAATTTGCCAATTCTTTCTTCTGGGTTATAACCCAAAAGCCGCTGTAGAGCTGCGCTGTGGTATCGAACTCGCCCGTCGGAGCCGACAATGCTAATTAAATCGGGAGAATTACGCAGCATAGCTTGCAGTTTTGCTTCACTTTTAGTTAATGCTTGAGTGTCCCTGCGATGGTGGCTGATTTGTTTTTCCACCTGCTCCCGTAGCTGTCTGATTTGCCCTACTTGCTGGGCTACAGTGCGTTCCAATAGGCGATTATTTTTTTCAATTTCAACCAGCTTTGCCGCGTTATTTGTCGCGCTTTCAAACAAGCGGCTGCCTGCCATTTCCTGTAAAGAATTTGAAAGATTTTCCAAAGTTTTTGTTAAAATTACCTGTTGCGACGGTGGCAATTCCTTAGCTTGTTCCTGCAATATTTTTAAGTGTTGGTAGACAGTTTCTAGCATTTTATTAAGGGGGGAATCTAATAGTTGCCTGCGGGTGCAACCCCTAAAAAGCGGACACAAGTTTTTTCAACATAACCCATAACTAAGACTGGTGTCTGGCTTGCGACCCATCGCGCTCTCAATAACCAGGCATTTTGGGACTTTATCTTCAAATCATAGCAACCGATAGAGAAATTGACACTCCCTTGCCTAAAGGCGCAGGGATTCTTGGATCATCCAGTCGAACTTATCTCTGTTTGGCTACCATCAGCGAGTAGAGATCGGTCTGTCCCCCAGCGTAAATTTCGGTGTGCCCCACCGTATTTAAATTGATTCCTGCCTGCTTCAATCCCTTTGCCAAAATATTTTTTCCAGCATTATGGTCGCGATCTAACACCACACCACAACCACAAATATGGGTTCGAGTTGACAGAGTTTTTTTAACCAGGTTGCCACAGTTTGAACATTCCTGAGATGTGTACTGAGGAGCAACAGCAATAACTGTTTTGCCGTACACTTTTCCAAAGTATTCCAACCATTGAGCAAACTGTGACCACGCAGCATCGCTAATTGATTTAGCCAGTTTATGGTTCTTAACCATGTTCCGCACCTGAAGGTCTTCGTAGGCTACAAAATCGTTAGATTTCACCGCGCCGGGCGCCGTCTTAATGGCGAAGTCTTTACGCTGTAGACTGACCTTCAGGTGTTTTGTTCCTAACTTGTTGAGCGCTTTTTTTCGATTTTTAGAACCTTTCTTTTTCCGAGAAACTCGCTTCTGCGATCTCTTCAGAGCTTTTTCGCTTTTGCGGAGATCCCGAGGATTAGGAACTGTTTCGCCATCGCTATCAGTATAAAAATGGTTTAATCCGACATCTATTCCAATGGCTTTACCAGTGGAAATAGCTTCCTCTTTCCGTTCCACATTGATACAAAATTGAGCGTAGTATCCGTCGGCACGACGCACGACTCTAATTCGTTTAATCTCGTTTGGCGCGTAAAAATACAAATCCCGACTACCAACCAACTTGAACTTCCCAGCAGCGAAGCCGTCTTTAAATGTTAAACATCTTTTGTCGGCAGAAAGTGACCAACCCGATTGTTTGTACTCAACGGAATGAGTGTGTTTTTTGAACTGCGGGAATCCCTTTTTCCCTGGTTTCTTTGCTTTGCAATTAGCAAAAAAACGCCCTATAGCAAAAATGGCACGCTCCGCCGAAGCTTGACGTGCCGTCGAGTTAAGCTTGCCCGCCCCTTCAAACTCTTTCGCCATAATGGCACACTGTTTGTATAGGTCTACCAGCTTAATTCCTTGATTGTCTATCCAATGTCTAAGAGTTTTGTTTCGGACAAATTGAGCCGTCCGAATCATTTCGTCCATGATCCGATATTGCTCCGCTTTGCCTTTCAACTTAAACTCTAATACTATCATGGGAATAGTTTATCATTATTTTTACTGCAACTTTTACCCACAAAATCTACCTATTTAACAATTATTTACAAATTGTAGAAATTAAAGCCGTCCTAGAAGGACGGGGCTTTAGACCCACTTTTGCGGTAAATTCTTGTTGCGCCCTAATAGCCAGCCCAGCCGCACCCCCAAGAAGTGCTCGCTTCTGAGTGCGGGTAACTCCCCTATCCAGTGAATGTGGGGCTTCTCGCGGTTAAGCTAAACTAGATGGGTGTCAAGAGAAAGAGGGATTTATGACAGAGCAAGCCAACGCTCGCGATTTGTTTCGCGCTGCTTACGAACACCGCTATACCTGGGATGCCAATTTTCCCGGTTACAGTGCCGATATTGAACTTAAACAGGGCGACGAAGTATATACGGGTCATGTTTCCATCAAATCCGACATGAGCGTGGAAGTTAGCGGCATTGAAGATGAGGAAGTGCAGCAAAGCGTCTACACCCAAATGCGCGATATTGTCACCCACCGCAAACGATCGACATTTGAAAAATCTCACGGCAAAAATAGCTTTACCCTGGGCGAGAAGGATAGCACCGACGCTGTGGACATCTTGGTGCAAGGCGACTCAATGGGATCGAATTATAAAATCCGAGGTCTCTCAATTTGTCAAGTCAGCCGGGTGATGGGCCGCATGGCTTTCGTAATTGACACGCACAAAAGCTTAGAGACACCCGAAGGTTCTTTGGCCAGCCACTACGATGCCGTTTTCCGCAACCCCCAAACAGACGAAATCATCAAAGAACTCGAATTTGAAGATACCTTTGACAAGATAGGCGACTATTATGTCATGACCAAGCAAGTAGTTCGATCGAAAGAAAAAGGTCAACTGACAACAACCGAGTTCAACTACTCCAATGTCAAACTGCTAGAACCAGCAGTAGTGTAGCGCGATCGAAAACCCAATTTCTTAAATAAAACGGGTTTTTTTGATTAACGTATCAGAATCAACTTGATTTGGCGGCAAGTAACGCTACGATCGAACGAGAGAGCGAATTGGGATCGAGCATCAGCGTAAGGAACCCCACGCCTAAAGGCGGAGGCTTTTAAGACTGTCCGGCTCTTTGAGCGGGATTGAATCGAGAGCTTACCTTACCAGCCTAAGTCTTTACTGACTACGTTTTTTGAGTCACGACACCGGAGAATGCGAAGCTAGTTTTCCGCTCTGTCGCTAGTGGTTAAACATCTGTACAAGGGTTAAGGACGTGCTGCTAGCCTAACAAGCTCTTAAAACATTGGCGAAGCTAACATTACCCCGCAAGGGAGTTTGAGGCAACCATACCTCACTAGAGAGGCAACCATACCTCTCCAACCCCGAAAGGGGATTTTAATGCGACGGTCGTCGCTGCCGCTGTCCTCCCCATGCCTAAATTCAGGGGCTTCTCGCTCGTTTGTCGGTGACAGAAACCGGGTTTGCAGCAGCCAGCTCATTTGAGTACGCAAGTCTTTTTTCAACAAGCCCGGTTTCTTAAATCTCGCGCGGGTTGAGAATGCTGTCCCTGAGTCAAATCGAACTTTCATCAACTGCAAGAAATCATCACAGAGGCGAAATATGACACTAGCACTAACCAGAGATAACGTCGAAACAGTTCTCGATGAAATGCGTCCCTACCTGATATCCGACGGTGGCAACGTCGAACTCGTAGAAATTGACGGGCCAGTGGTACACCTGAGACTCCAAGGAGCTTGTGGCTCTTGCCCGAGTTCCACAATGACTCTGAGAATGGGCATTGAACGTCGCCTGCGCGAGGCTATCCCAGAAATTGCCGAAGTCGAACAGGTAATGTAATTAGTCAGTTGGCAATTGGCAGTTGGCAGTTGACGGTTGACGGTTGACAGTTGACTGTTGACGGTTGACTGTTGGCTGTTACCAATTACCGAATTTAATTGCCAATTACCAATTACCAATTACCAAATTTAATTACCAATTACCACTTACCAATTACCAATTACCAATTACCAAATTCAATTACCAATTACCAATTACTAAATTCAATGTCTCACCCCCTTTATGTAGCCTTCATTTGGCACCAACACCAACCGCTCTATAAATCCAGAGTATCAGCTAGCGCAGGAGCAGCTCATTACCGACTGCCTTGGGTGCGCTTGCACGGAGTCAAAGACTATTTGGATTTAGTGCTCCTCCTGGCAAAATATCCCAACCTGCATCAAACCGTAAACTTGGTTCCCTCCTTGATTTTGCAGATAGAAGACTGCATCGCAGACAGAGCATTAGACCCTTACTTGGCGGTGACATTAAAGCCAGCAGAAACTTTAAATATCGAAGAACAAGAGTTCATTTTAGAACACTTCTTTGACGCCAATTACCACACCCTGATTCAGCCACACCCCCGCTACGCTCAACTCTACACTCAGCGGCAGGAAAAAGGCATTCAGTGGTGTTTGGCAAACTGGAAATTGCAGGATTTTAGCGACTTGCTGGCTTGGCACAATTTAGCTTGGATTGACCCGCTGTTTTGGGACGACCCCGAGATTGCAGGGTGGCTCAAACAAGGACAAAATTTTAGTTTGGTAGACCGAAAAAACATCTACTCAAAACAAAAAGAAATCCTCGCTCGCATCATTCCCCAGCACCGTAAAATGCAAGCCCAGGGACAGTTGGAAGTCTCCACAACCCCCTACACGCACCCGATTTTACCGCTGCTTGCCGACACCAACGGCGGCCGCATAGCTATTCCAAACATGACGCTGCCACAACACCGGTTTCAGTGGGAAGAAGATATTCCCCGACACCTGAGAAAATCCTGGGAAATGTATCAAGATCGGTTTGATTGCCAACCGCGCGGTTTGTGGCCGTCGGAACAAGCAGTCAGCCCGGAAATTTTGCCATACATTGCCAAACAAGGCTTTAAATGGATAGTCTCGGACGAAGCAGTATTGGGGTGGACAATTAAACACTTTTTCAACCGCGACGCGACAGGGAATGTCTACGAACCAGAATTGTTATATCGCCCTTACCGTTTAGAAACTCCTGACGGCGATTTAGCCATAGTATTTAGAGACCACAGATTGTCCGACTTGATCGGGTTTACCTACGGTTCGATGGAACCGGAAAAAGCAGCATCAGATTTAGTGGGACACTTAGAAGCGATCGGCAGAACTCTCAAAAACCGACAGTCCGATGGCCAAACAGCTTTAGAAAATCCCTGGTTAGTGACGATCGCCCTAGACGGCGAAAATTGCTGGGAATTCTATCCCCAAGACGGCAAACCGTTTTTAGAATCCCTCTATCAAACTCTCAGCGATAATCCAGATATCAAATTAGTCACAGTCTCGGAATTTCTCGACCAATTCCCAGCAACCGAAACAATTCCCGCAGCCCAACTGCACACCGGTTCCTGGGTGGACGGTTCTCTGACAACTTGGATTGGCGATCCCGCGAAAAATCGCGCTTGGGACTTGTTAGGGCCCGCGAGACAAATGCTGGCAAACCATCCAGAGGCCACAGAAGAAAGCAACCCAGAAGCTTGGGAAGCGCTTTATGCGGCCGAAGGTTCCGACTGGTTCTGGTGGTTTGGCGAAGGCCACACATCGAACCAAGATGCCATGTTCGACCAGCTATTTCGGGAACACGTAGCGGGAATTTACGAAGCTCTCGGCGAGCCCGTACCCCCGGAAGTGCGCCGGCAAGTAGAGGTGCATGAGGTTCAAGGCGACCACCTGCCGCTGAGCTTTATTCACCCGGTGATTGACGGTATCGGCAACGAACAGGATTGGGACAAAGCCGGTCGGATTGAAGTTGGGGGAGCAAGGGGTACGATGCACCGGAGTTCGGCAATTCAGCGGCTTTGGTACGGGGTTGACCACTTGAATTTTTACATTCGTGCCGACTTCAAGGTAGGGGTGCGGCCGGGAATTGATTGCCCGCAGCAGTTAAATTTGTTCTGGTTTTATCCCGATCGCACGATGCACAACAGTCTGATTCCGCTGTCGGGTTTGCCTGACGAAGCACCCCTAAACTATCGATACCACCATCAGTTAGAGATTAATTTGCTGACGAAATCGATTTGGTTTCAGGAAGCAGAAGAGGGCGATCGGTGGCAGCCCCGCATTAGCCGCGCTCAAGTGGGAGTGGATAAATGTTTGGAGGTAGCAGTACCCTGGGCGGATTTGCAAATTATGCCCGACTGGCAGGTGAGGCTGATTGCGGTTTTATCGGATGGGAGTCGTTACTCTAGCTGTATGCCGTTCGATTCTTTGATTCCGATCGGAATGCCGTAAAAAGTGATTAGTCATTAGTCATTAGTCATTAGTCATTAGTCATTAGGCTGTAGGGGCGGGTTTCACCAGCTTTCATAGAACTGCTAACCCAAATAAATCTAAACCCGCCCCCGCCAACAGTCATTCAACAGTCATTAGTCAAAACTCATTTTTTTAACGAACCAACAATTCAATAATTATCCAATTTTATTGAATTGCGGCTTCAACTCTGGCTGCCTAATACCTTTATCATCCCGATCGCATCCGGTCGATCTGGCGCGATAGAATATGTTTGTAATGAGGGCTTCAGTCCTCAGAAAAAAGAGGACTAAAGTCATGAATAAAAACTTTATTATAAGAGTTAATTTACCGCTCATCATATCATTAGTCATGGGGAAATTAACACACTAATGAGCCGCATTTTACTCTTGGTCGATCGCCACCAACAACTTAATTTGCCGATCGCCCACCTCAAGACCGAGCATGAGGTGATTGTACTCGATCGCGCTTTAGAACCCAACTCGGAATTTCCCATTCCCCAAATCGCTTTTGACTTGTGCATTCTCGACGAGGCCTCTTTCGAGCGCATCGGGCCGCTGGTAGAATCATTAAAAGCTGCCGCCGAGCCGATATTTTTACCGTTTTTGCTTGTTAGTAAATCCCAAACGCCTGCTGTTTTTGAGCCGCCATTTTCGCTGCAGGCAAAACAACTCGAAGGCAGAATAGACGATTTGATAGTAACTCCCGCCGAACCCGTCCAACTGCACTTGCGGGTAGAGAATTTGTTGGCGCGCAGGCGGCAGTCGCTAGAACTCCACAGACTTCAGGAAATAATTAAAGAACAGACTTTTACAGAAAGTTTGTTAAAGGACTCGCTGCAAACGGCAAACGAAAACCTGCAACGGGAAATCGCCAAGCGGGCCGAGGTAGAAGCTGCAGCGCGAGAAAACTCCTATCTCGACTCGCTGATGAATGCCATGCCAGATATTGTCTGCTTCAAAGATGGCGATGGCAGGTGGCAGGAGGCAAATCAAGCGATATTGGAAGTGTTCGAGCTAGAAAAAATAGACTACCGCGGCCTGAAAGATTTTCAGCTAGGAGAACTCAGCATTTTTTACCGCGAGGCGCTACAGGCTTGCGAGCTCAGCGATCGAGAAGCGTGGGAAAAAGGTAAGCTTTCTAGGGGGGAAGAAATGATTCCCCGATCGGACGGTACTGTGAAAATCTACGACGTGATTAAAGTACCCGTATTTCACCCCGACGGCAGACGCAAAAGTATCGTGATTTTGGGCCGCGACATCACGGAATACAAGCAAACTAGAGACGAACTCGTGCGCTTGGCGTCTATTGTCGAGTCTTCCGACGACGGCATCGTCGGCAAAACCCTCACCGGGACAATTCAGAGCTGGAACGCAGGAGCCCAGAAGATTTACGGCTACTGCGCGGCGGAAATCAAGGGGCAGTCGATCGAGATTTTAGCAATACCCGAACGCCCCAAGGAAATGCCTCAAATATTGGAAAATATTAGAGCTGGAGCCACCATCGACCATTACGAAACCGTGCACTTGCGGAAAGATGGCCAACAGATAGATGTCTCCCTGACGATTTCTCCGATTAAAGACGCGACTGGAGCGGTAACGGGCGTTTCGACAATCTCTCGCGACATCAGCGACAGCAAGCGAGTCGAAAAAGCCTTTGAACAACTCCGCCACCAAACAGAAATGATTTTGTTCTCCGCAGGAGAAGGAATTTGCGGGTTGAACAAACAGGGAAAAGTAACTTTTGTCAATCCTGCGGCGGTGAGAATGGCTGGGTGCGAATCGAAGCAATTGATCGATCGACCACTCTATGAAAGTTTACACCGTGCACAGCAAGAATGCTCAAGGGCGATCGAGCAACTGTCGCCTGCAACAGACATCAATTCAGGCTCTGAACTTGTCCCACACTGCGCCGCACCGCAGGCGGGCAAACTGCTGCCGAACCGGGTAAGTTCTCAAATTTTAGCCACCTTGGAAGACGGAGAGGCGCGGCGCGTCACCGATGAGATTTTTTGGCGGCGAGACGGCAGCAGTTTTCCGGTTGAGTACGTTGTCGCTCCGATGCGAGAACAAGGCGAAATTATTGGAGCTGTGGTGACTTTTAAGGATATCACGGAGCAGCTTGCCGTCGAGCGCATGAAAGATGAATTCATCTCTGTTGTCAGCCACGAACTGCGGACGCCCATGACCTCGATTCACGGCGCCCTCGGCCTCCTCAACAGCGGCCTGCTGGACGCTTACCCCCAGAAAGCTAAGCGGATGCTGGAGATTGCTGTCACTAACACTGACCGTTTGGTGCGCTTGGTCAACGACATCCTAGATTTAGAGCGGATGGAGTCGAGTTACAGCACTGCCATCAAACAAACTTGCAATGTGGCTGACCTGATGTTGCAGGCGGCTGACGAGATGCAGGGAATGGCGAAGCCGGCGGGAGTTACTCTGTCGGTGAAGCCTGTGGGGGCGCAATTGCAAGCTGTTCCCGATCGGCTAATTCAAGCCTTGACAAATTTACTCAGTAATGCTATTAAATTTTCTCCCTCCGGCGCTACGGTTTGGCTGAGCGGGGAGTTGACCCACAATCCGGATTTGGCAGAAAAAGCAGCGCCCAAGTCGGTGTCGTCTCCGTCTTTGTTGTCTCCTGAGCCTGCCGCCGCGCCTCCGCATTTGCCAGTTCCGAGCTCGTGGTACATCGTCATTGCTGTGAAAGACCAAGGGCGGGGTATTCCCTCAGACAAACTGGAGATGGTCTTTGAACGCTTTCAACAAGTTGATGCTTCTGATTCTCGCCAGAAGGGAGGTACTGGTTTGGGGCTGGCTATTTGTCGCAGTATCGTGCAGCAGCACGGGGGGCGGATGTGGGTGGAGAGCGTTGTGGGGGAGGGCAGCACTTTTTTCTTAAGTCTGCCACTTCTGAGGGAGGGGCTGGCAAATGAAAGTTAATTTCTACCCAGGCGTACCCAACGTTACTGATTTTGTGCAGATTGTTCGATCGACTCATCGACAAACAATCTCAGCCTTTTCTGCAGTTTGGGGACTGGGGGCAAAAGGCACAATTTGAGGTCGAAAAGCGGCTTTTTTTGGGTGGGATATTTTACAGCCACCGCGCCAGACGGTTAGGATGTTCTTAGTTAAAACCCTGGCGCTCGATGGCAAGTTCGGTCTTCCTTGTTCCTTCTTCCTTCAACATCTGCTATACAGTTGTCAACTACCCAGCATCAAGCGGGATACCGCTATGATGTGGGCTTGTATCTGAACTCCACCGCAATTCCGAAAACCTTTGCAGGATTTGGGCTTTGGTTTCACCGCTCGATACATCAGGGGATGCTGACAAGCTCAAGAGTGCTCATCCAGTCTTGCCGAACTAGCAACGCTCTCATTGCAATATTTCGCGCACCAACAAGATCTGCATGAAGCTCATGACTACAACATTCGCAACGGAATAATAGCCCTTTGTTTTGTCTATTAGCATCCGAAGTATGTCCACATTTAGGACAACTTTTCGATGTGTAATGAGCCGGAACTTTAGTTGCTAACGAATTATTTAGATTGGCTTTGTAGTCGATATACCCGTGCAATTCGGCATAAGACCATTTAGCTTTATTTCGATTAGCTCTACGTCTCTTTTTGCTTGCCTTCTTGCCCGATTTCGTCCTAGTCCTGTCCCGTATTCCGGTGAGGTTTTCTAGTCCAATTAGGGTGTTAGGTTTGGCAATATCCTTACTGATCTGGTGGTTTACATCAGCGATAAACCGTCTTTCTTTCCCAGACAAAGCGATTAGTCTTCGCTTCGCTGAACGAGTGTCTTTACGCTGAAGAGTCATCCGTGCTTTATGGTAGCGGTTAGCTTTATGTCTAGCATTCTTCCCTGAGTAGAATTTAGCCTTATTTTGCAAGTCTATTTCCACCGCTAAGTAGCGCATACCCACGTCAACACCAGAGACTCTAGTTATTTTCAGTGGGTCAATCTTATGCGTTTCTACTTCGATACTTACCATCAGATAGTATATCTTGGAGGAACGCTGATAGACAATTTTAGCCGCTCCAATCCTTGCACCATTAGCAATTAAATCTAAATGCTTATTGTAACCATCATACGAGACCACTATTCGACCTTGGAGAGTGATGATACTCACTTGCCTCTCGGCTTTAAAAGAGTAGTCACGTTGATAATTTAGGGTACAAGTTCGAGATATATATTTGGGGGCTTTGTCTAGCCCTTTATACCGTCTCTTAGTGTAGCCTTTAGCAATAGCATCGTTAGATTGTTTTACCTTAGTCCACAGAGTCTTATAGGTTCCAGACACTTGTCTGGGTACATTGCAAGCCATTTGCGCTCCCAGCCCAAATCGAACCCGCAATTCGTTGTAGACCGCTTTCTGTAACTTAGCACCATTGCTGGTTTTGCCTGCATCAAAAGCAACTTGTGAAGTGTAATTCAAGGCATCTCGGTAGGCTAAAGCAGTCTGAGACACCAAAGCTTTTTGCTCGGCAGTCAGTTTTAGTTTTAGCTTGGCGGTGATTACTTGGGACATTATTTTCACGAACTTTGGTATTATTGTATCTCGTGAAGATAGTAAAAACAAGGGGCAGGATCAGGAATCTGTTCGTTCTTCGACCACCCCTTCCCTTCCAACATCTAAAGATTGTCGGTTTTGGTCAGGGGTGGATCTCTTCACTCACGCGCATTCCTCCCGACGCTCACCTTGATCGGTAGAGCGCGGGACTCCTGCTGTCTAGTTGAAAATTTACTGTAAAGTCCGATCGGGTAAGATTATTTGCTTTATAAAATATTCACATTTCGCCTCTAATCTGTAATTAGTTCTCCTTGCTAAAAAAATGTTAATTTTGACTGCCAAGCGCATCTTGGTTATTGACGATGCGGAAGATATTCGGGAAGTAGCTCAAGTCAGTCTTGAACTCGTGGGCGGCTGGGAAGTCCTGACAGCGAGTTCGGGTCGCGAGGGCGTTGCTAAGGCTCTTGCTGAACAGCCTGATGCGATTCTATTGGACGTGATGATGCCCGACCAAGACGGGCCTACTACTTTTATACAGTTACAAGCTAATAAGGCTACGCAGCACATTCCGGTAATTTTATTGACAGCTAAGGCTCTGGCTGGGGACAGGCGGATGTTCGCGGATTTGGGGGTGGTGAGCGTGATTGCTAAGCCTTTTGAACCGATGTTTTTGGCGGCTCAGGTCGCTGAGGCTTTGGGCTGGGAGCAAGAATAGATCGATCGCCCGCCTTGAATTGTGCAGCTTTTTAAGCAGTAGTTTTGCAGGCAAAGAGAGTTAAAAAAACTTGGTTTCTTTGGTCTGGTTCCTTAGATAAAATCCGGTCGATCGGACAGGATATATGTAGGAGCTTAGGCGCCGTGCCTTTCGTCCTGTCAGCTTAAGACTAAAAACCGCAGTCCGGCAGGCGTTTAGGCGTTTCAACCCTGCCGATCTTTGAGGTGAAATTGACACAAATAGATGATGCCTAATTCCCTATTGGTAGTGGGTCCATTTAACCGGATTCGACCTCAGCCATGAACTGAATATTCCTGTGGATTTCTCGGACAAATATAAGCTGGCAGGAGTATTTTACTTTTTGTGACAACTCACTCGTCTTCATAAGTTCTTCAGGTTTTAGTTTTATGTTTAAGCAGAACGTCAGGGATCGCTCCTGACTGTTGACAGACACATTGGGAGATGACGATTATGCCCTCAGCTTACATTTTGCTACTAATAGTTTCTCTGGCAGCAGTCTGGGTTTACTGGCAAACCTCTCAAGATATTTTTGTTCTTGTGGCTTGGGCCGGGCTGGGTTGTTTTATTTGGGGTTTCTCTTGGGCTCCTTGGAGCGTTCAGCTTTTGATTGTGATGTTACTCTTGGGCCTCCAAAAGTGCTACTTGCGCGACGCTCAAAGCTGTGAGTGAAAGAGATTTTTTATTTTGGTGCCTGGAATTGAGATGTGCAGGCAGTCGTGAATCTCTCTAATGATTGGGTTATCGCTCCATATCTTCAAAAAAGGTTTAAAATATCATGAATAGTTGCCCTTGTTGCTCCTCTCAATTGCTCCGCCACGCTCGCCACAATCGCCTTTATTGGTTCTGCTCGCACTGCTGGCAGGAAATGCCCGATCTGTCGGAGATGATTTTACGTAACAGCGTGCGGAATCACAAACGCGACGGTTTGGTGAAGGTTGCTACTTTGACTCCTAAATTGAGGATTTTTGATTCTGTAGAAATTGCTTAGTTTGCTGGAGTTAGTCTCGCGATAAATATTGAGACTGAAAAAGATTTTTGTTTGTGCCCTCTGTGGGATTTTTTGATAAAAAATGCACTCATCCCCTTCCGCGTGAAGTGAAGGGGACTTCTTAGCGGGGGGATGAGTGCACTTGTGATGGGGTCGATCGCCCGACTGAATTTCAGCTATTGTATGCAGTTAAGCTGATTACATCAAACCGATTTGAGAGAGAATGCCTTGACCGGTGAGGAATTCGGTAGCTAAGCCGATAACGAAGCCTAACATTGCCAAACGGCCGTTCCAGGTTTCAGCGAACTCAGTGAAGCCCAACTTTGCGTCTTTGTTTTCCATGACCAGAAACCTCGTTTAATTTCAACCTTATGTAACTAAACTTAACACAGCAGTACCAAGTTTGCAACATATTTTTACAATTACTGTTCAAATGCCGGAGATCAGCGGGATGGGCACACGGCCAGAGGGGTTCGCGGGCGAGAGGAAGAAGGTTTTTTATGTGGGGACGGTCGATCGGTGTCAGCTAGGCCAAAACCTTGGTGAGATGTATAAGGATGTAAAAAAATTATTTTGAGTTAATACTTGACATCCAATAATTAGAACGCTAGCCTAAAAGCACAGCTAAAACAAAATCTCGCATTCAAAATCAAGGAATGTTGATTGAGTCGTCTTAGCGACAGGGATTATATAGCAATCCTAAGTCATTTATGAACGTGGTTCAGGCTTCTAGCCTAGACGGGCTCTCCGGCCCATCCCACAACTCATTTAGGATGGCTATAGAACTGGGGCAAGTTTCTAGCGCCCCGTTGAGGAGAAAGTACGTCTAATGTCGTTTTAACAAGTTGATACAAGCTTGAGAAAATCAAAACATTATTGAGTTCAATTTCTTTTCAACGGGGTGCTACTAAGCTCGTTCCAGTTCAGTAAGTCCTGTAGCTAAGACGCTAATCAAATCCCACAAAATTACAGTGTTTTGTGGTAACAAATTGTCCTGTGCCGAGATGTTCATTTTTGAGCAAACCCACAGACAACGTTCCATTAATCCTAGATGCGCGATATGTCGAGGCTGTCCAGTCAACCTCTTTGTAGGACATAATCAAATGACGGACAATCATCGAACCACAGGCAAAAAAAACAGCCCGTCTCAGCGAGTTGCCATGTTTTGGGATTCTCAAAACGTCTACTTAAACCAAAAGCAAGCTGAATCATTAGTTGCTTTTGCCAAATCAAAAGGGCGTTTAGAACCGCCTAAAAATTACTACAATTCGCACAAAAAAAATCAATTTACCGACAATATTTGGCGAGAAAAGCTTGGTTTTGAAGGCGTTGATGTCCCTTCTGGCAAAAACAGCGCAGACAAACAATTGGTGTTTGACTGTATCAAACGAGTGGCAATTAAGCCTTCTCCGGACATAATTATCCTAGTCTTAGGAGATCGGGACTTTGCAGGTTTAATCACCGTTTTGAAGGCTTTGGGTATAACAGTCATCGTTTTTGCACGGCGCAAAAGTGCCAGCCAAAAACTGATTAACCTGGTTGGTGAGGATAACTTTCATGATGTAGACGAATTGTCGAGTTTGTGGGCAGGATTGAAACCGCAACTTGAAAAGCAAAAAAAGTTATCAATTGAAGCAGACAGATTATCTGCATAAAGTAAAGTTGCACAGTCCGCCAGGGAATGAATTCCCTGTCTAATAGCTAAAGTCGGTTAAAACCGACTGACTGACAGTTAAAAAACACAATCTTCAGTCCTCTTAAGAGGACTTTAGCTATGAGCCAGGGGTTTTAACCCCTGGCGGACTGGCGGACTAACGGACTAACTGACTAATAGCATAACCGCCAAATATCTGTTAAAATTCACCTCCGCCGCAGATAGCAAAAATCCAGTTTATTTGATAAACTAGATTCTCCAAACCTACCGCTATTTGCGGCTATTTCATGTCCAGATAATAACACCCAAATCCAAAAAGAATAACCCTTACACAACTCCCATGCCATTAACTAACCCAACAAAAGAAATACAAATGACCCTTCCCGAATTCAACAATGAAAAACTGCTGCGCCAAGCACTAACCCATCGTTCCTACGTCAACGAAAACCCCACATTCCGCGAAGAAGACAACGAACGCTTAGAATTTCTCGGCGATGCTTTGCTGACTTTTCTCAGCGGCGAATATCTCTATCAGCGTCATCCAGAAATGGGAGAAGACCAACTGACTCGCCGGCGTTCTGCATTAGTAGATGAAAAACAATTAGCCAGATTTGCTACTGAAATAGGTTTAGACTTAAAAATGCGGCTCGGAAAAGGAGCTTATCGAGAAGGTGGGATTACTAATCCAAATTTGCTCAGTAGCACTTTTGAAGCATTTATTGGCGCTTACTATCTCGACACGCAAGACATGGACAAAGTTCGCAGCTTTGTGCAACAAATGTTTGATTCTGTTCCCGAAAATGTTGTGGAAACTCGATCGACTGTAGACTCGAAAAATCGCTTTCAAGAATGGGTACAAGCCAATGGTGACACGACTCCCCCCAAATACGTGACAGTCCAAGCAGGAGGCACACCCCACAAGCCGGAATTTCTCGCTAAAGTTTATGTTGCAGAGAAACTCTATGGAGAAGGTAAAGGCAAAAGCAAAAAAGATGCTGAGAAAAATGCGGCTGAAGATGCGCTAGCAAAACTGAAAAAAGGCGGACTGATCTAAACTTGAAAACATCGCTAAAAACTACTAGCTTTTTTGTGCGATACGGGCGTTGGCGAAGCCCTCGAAGACGATCGCCCGAATTGATTGCCAGAGCACACAATGGGCTATAATCAGGACTTGTGCAAGTGTTACCGCCGTCGATCGAGGGTTGCAAGGGCAGAAATTCGTTGACGAGTACCCCAGTGTCGATCGTAATTTTGGGAAATATCAGAGCAATTCATGTCTACTCAAAACCAGACTACCCTAACTGTTGAAGAAGCACAGCAAATCCTCAAAGATTTTACTTGTCTGGATATGCAATCTGTAGCATCGCCGCTGGAAAAACAGGCACTCCGTCAAGCGATTTTGCTGGTAGCAAGTTTGTCGGATTATCAAATGTTGGGAGTGTGCGCTTCTTCGACGGATGAGGGGTTTTTAGCTTTAGAAGCTTATTTAAAAGCTTTGGGATATCAAGCTGTTTTAGATCCCAATGCTGTCTCGACCTTTGCTGGTTCGGTTTATATTAAGTTCAATACTTTGAAGGGGTCGTATTATGTTGATGGCTATCCCGGAACTTACCGGGGCGTTTTGGTGTCGTGTCAATCTTCCTCAGAAGGTGGAGTTAGTGGCACTTACGGTCATTTACCTCTCGATTTATTTGTTGATTAATCGGGAATTGGGCATAGGGCATAGGGCATAGGGCATTGGAACAAAAAACTAACAAAAAACAACAGCTAACAGCCAACTGTCAACAGTCAACTGTCAACAGTCAACTGTCAACAGTCAACTTACCGATTACCGATTAACCCTTACCAACGATCAATTCTGCCTCTGGTGCCGGTGTGGTTTCTTCGGGCGGCAGTCCCAAAATATCGCTGTACAAGTTGACGTATTTCCGGGCCGAAATATCCCAGCTAAAATCTTCTCTCATGCCGCGCTGTTGCAGTTCTCTCCACTTATCTTTGTAGCGGAAACCTTCCCAAGTTCTGATCATGCAGGTGAACAAGTCGAGGGGTTCGTAGCGATCGAAACAGTAACCGGTACCGGTATTGTCGATCGGGTTGTTGTGGGAAACGGTATCGACTAAACCGCCGGTGCGGCGAACCATTGGCACGCACCCGTAGCGGAGGGCGAGCATTTGGCTGATGCCGCAGGGCTCGAAACGGCTGGGCATCAGGAAGCTGTCGCAGCCTGCGTAAACGCGCCGGGAGAGGGCCTCGTTGTAAAGTAGTTGGGTGGACATCCTACCGGGATAGCGGGCTGTCATTTGCCAGAGTTGGGTTTCGTAGTAGCGATCGCCCGTTCCGAGTACAATAAATTGAGCGTCGGTATAGGCCATGAACAGATCGAGCATTTGAATTATCAAATCCAATCCCTTCTGTTCTACCAGCCTTGTCACCATGCCGATCAAAAAGGCATTTTTATTTACTTCCAAACCGACTTCTTCTTGCAGCGCAATTTTATTAGCGGGGCGCTTTTCAATAGTATCAACACTAAATTGTTGATGGAGGTACTTGTCAGTTGCTGGGTTGTAAGATTCTGTATCAATTCCATTCAAAATGCCCGATACTTTACCGCCGAGATAAGACAGCAAACCTTCCAAAGTTTCCCCATAAGCTGGGGTTTTGATTTGCTCGGCGTAAGTCGGTGAAACTGTATTTACTCGATCGGCAAACTGTACGGCGGCAGCCATTGTATTGTGACCTTGCATATACCAAGGACACCAAGTCATCTGCTCCAAACGCCAGCGCCACGGCCCTTGATAAGCTAAATTGTGAATAGTAAAAACCGTGCTGATATCGGGATCTTGGCTCATCCAAACAGGTATCATCCCCGTATGCCAGTCGTGACAGTGGATAATTTGGGGCTTCCAATGATTCCAGGCAAATTCAGCCGCAGCATTGGCAAAGAAAGTGAACCTCCAATCTTCATCTACACCGCCGTAAACGCGGCGCGGTAAGAAAGATGGATGTTGTAATAAGTATAAAGGTACATCGGTTCCCGGCAAAACAGTTTCAAACACCGAGAAGCTTTGGAACATGGCAGATCCATCCCAAACAGGTTTTTTGGGAACGTCCATTTTGTCGGGGACGAAACCGTAGTAGGGCATGAAGATGCGGACATCGTGGCCCATGCGCCGCAGAAATTTCGGCAAAGCGCCGACGACATCGCCCATACCGCCCACTTTGGCGAGGGGTGATGCTTCGGCGGATACAAATAAAATACGCATTATTTTTTTGTGTTCCTTGAGATTGTTACTCTAGATTAAGTTTAAATGGCGAGTGGCACAATATTAACGCGCCTTCCAAAAACAAGTATAAATCTGAGTTGCTGTAGCGATCGCACTTTACTCAAGAATGCGATCGCCCTTTTTCCATCCGCGTCGCTGTGCGGTGAAAAAAATAGCGATCGCCCCACCTTTTACTAGCCAAAAACTTATTTCTGATTGAGGCGTTGACAGGCTGTTGAAAAGGATTTACAATAATGATTAACAATAGAGAAAAAAACTCAAGTGTATCTATTAGTGTATCTATTGTAGCTGTACGGTTGTGAATATCGACAGCATTTGACCTTAAAAACTACTGAATATCAAGTCACTGCGCCTAGTCTGTGACGAATGTGAGTTTCGCGGGGCTGGGGGAAGTGGCAAAGAACTTTGTATCTTTTTGCCACTTCCCCCAGCCTGTTGTTTTAGGAAACAAATTGTAATGTGAGGTAAAGTTGATGAAAAGTGAGATTAAACGACAATTTCTAACTGTCTTAGCGGGGGCGATCGCGATCGGCAGCCTAGCTTTGAGCGCTAAACCCAGCCAAAGCCAATCAGCGTCAGGCTTTATGTGTGACACATCCTCCGGTTCACCATCGACGGTTTACCAAAACCGCCAAGGGGTACGGGAGGTTTGGATTAACTGGGTTTCCGACTACTTCCGCGACTCTGGCTACGATCCCATGACGCGCTGCCGCGAAGTTAGCGGGCGCTTGGAAACCTTCCGCCAGAACAAACAGCTAAAGTTTGTGACAGTTGGCTACATGAACGGACAGCGAGTGATTTGCACCGCTAGTCAAGTCAACTCACGCTGCGACGGCTTAATTTATACACTCAAACCAGGTCAAGACGCGGTTCGCACATTGTATCAATTCATGGGGTTGCGCGAGGGGCAAGCGGGTGCGCCTGCGCTGTCTGAAAGCGATGCGATGCCTTACATTGACGCGCGCCCGCGGTTAGGGGACGAAGGCGGCAACTCTGTAGCGCCTCCTGCGCCGGCTAACAATCAGCCAGCACCGGCTAACAATCAGCCGGCACCTCAACAGCCCACTGGTGGTGGAATGCGGGAGCTTTAAGGTGAGCAATTTGCTACGCATCGTGGCAATTTGTGCGATCGCGGCGAGTCTTTTTCCAATAAGAATCGCCGCTCAACCGGTGATGGCGAATTATGGGGTTGCTGACAGTCAAAGTGCCAATATTGAGCGGTTGGCGAGGTTGATGACTGTGCGAATTTTAACACCGAATTCTTCTGGTTCCGGGGCGATCGTCCGGCGACAGGGGCAAGTTTATACGGTGCTGACGAGTTGGCACGTTGTGGCTTTCAGCCAGCAGCATACCATTATTGCGCCCGACGGCCAGAGGTATCGGCTTTTGAGAGCGCCGTTGCAGTTGGGAAATGCGGATCTGGCGATCGTCCAATTTCGCAGTTCCATTCAGTATCAAGTAACCAGAATTAGCACTGATTTATTAACAGTAGGAGCACCTGTATTTGCCGCAGGATTTCCCATGTATCGGGGAGGTAGTTCAACTACTACATTCGACCAAGGAATTCGAGCTTTTCGGTTTACTCAAGGCGTTGTATCAGTGCTGCCGCCAAAATCCCTCGCTCAAGGCTATCGTTTGGGTTACACAAATGATATTGCTGTCGGGATGAGCGGCGGGCCAATTTTTAACAGTCAGGGGTTATTAATTGGCATTAATGGGCGGGTAAAAAATCGCGATCCAGATTTTGGAGTGTATGCGTTTGAAGATGGAACAGAACCGTCAGGGACAATGTTAGAGCAAATGGTTAATTCTAGTTGGGGAATTCCAATTAGTACCTATTTGCGATTTATTTCGTCTTACAGTCGATCGGCAAATTACCCATTATCCGCCAGGGATTAAAATCCACGGGGCTTTTAGCTAAAGTCCTCTAAAGAGGACTGAATTTTTCAGTCACTCGGCGATTGAAATCGCTTCTACAAAAACGAAGTCCGCCTACGCGAACTCAGAAATAAGCGGGATATTTAGTCCACTTAAGTGGACTTATGCTTTGAGACAGGGATTTCAATCCCTGTCGGATCGGCGAGAAAGTGCAAGATATTTAGTTTCAGATTATCAACGGAGTTAGTTTATGAATTTAGGTTTTAATCGGTCTAATTACATTCCTGGAATTATAGCAGGAACGGTAGCGGTAGCAACAATTGCGATCGGTCAGCCCGCAATGGCAAAAACGGCTAGAGAAGTAGCTCGAATTGCCGTTCCTACTACAGTACAAATTAATAATACCCTAGCTAGTGATAAAGGCGGTTCTGGGGTAATCATTGCTAAGAAAGGCAAGATTTACACGGTGTTGACGGCGAATCATGTGGTGATAAATCCTAATTCCGAGTACGTGATTGTTACTTCTAAGAAGAAAGAGCATAAAGTGACGGAAGTTAAGGGTTTTCAGAATAATGACAGCGGGCCTGATTTAGCAGTTGTGATGTTTGAGAGTGACGAGGAATATTCAGTTGCACCAATTAGCAATTCGGATGAAGCCGAAATCGGTTCAGGGGTTTATATTTCGGGGTATCCTTTGCCTGCGGGTGTGGGAAGTCAAGAACGGGAATATCAGTTTACGAATGGGCAAGTTACTAATGTGCGATCGAGTAACGATCAAGGATATACGATGCGTTACGACGCAGTGACGCGGCGGGGAATGAGTGGTGGGCCAGTATTTGATGTTAGCGGCCGAGTGATTGGAATTCACGGACAGGGAGATACAGTTGGTCGAGTGCAAAATGAGGCTGGGGGAAGGCAAGAAGAAGTAAAAACGGGGTTTAATTCAGCGATTCCGATTAATACTTTTGTGGGGATGATGTCGCAGGTGGGGATGGAGAAATCTGCTTTGAAGGTGGATGAGAAACCTGCGGAAAATGCGGATGCGGAAGAGGTAAAACCTGGGGAAGCGCAGGGTTGGTTTGGAGATTTTGCTCAAGAGGTATTTAAGGATGTGATTCAGAGGGGAATTCGGAGAATTTTGCCGTTTTAGGGCGTGAGGGCGATCGCGCTTTCACGGGGTGGGGGCGGGTTTATTTGTCTTGTCTGTAATGTTCGATGGTTATTGGTGAACCCGCCCTTACAAGACAATCGATTTTAATTTATTGGCAGAGACGAATTTGAAAGGAGTTGAAAGAAATCATGCGTCATGTTCGTTGTTTTGCTTTAGGAATCGCTAGTTTTGTTGCCGTCGCAAGTACGCTGTCTGTTGCTAGCAATGGACAAGCACCGCCGTATCCTGAAGATCCAGGGCCTAATATTATCCGCCCTGAATTTGATAATCCCGATCGAAATTCAAACGTTCCATCGCCCTCGATATCTAACGCAAGGGTTACTTGTCCTGTTACTGGCAAGTGGAAATTTAGTTCACCTACAGATTTTGGATACAACCCTGAATCGGGATTTGTTGGTGGAGGACAACCTTATACTGCGATGGTAGAAATTACTGAGGATGGAGATAATCTCACAATTTCCAGTTTTTATCAAAATAGCAGCGGTTTAGGTAAAGGACAGCGTTTGGGAGAGCAGATTACTAGCAGCATCCCTTTGCAATTTGGCAACGGACAATTAACAGGTGATATTAGCGATCGCGGTTTCAAAATCAAGGGTCAGATTGCCTTCTCCGATGGTAAGCCCGATCGCAGTAAAGTGACAATTCCCTTCACAATGGAGCGACAAGCGCCTTGGCCTCGCCTTCCTCCTAATTCTCAACTGGTTTGTGGTGGTTGGTAGTGCTTATGTACAAGATGTTTAAGATTTTCACGTCACTCTCAAGTTGGGTAGTTTTGTGGACAGCAGCCACAGGTTTAATTGTTAGCCACCAACCTCTTGTGTTGGCCCAAGTGAGCGATCGCTTATCTCTTGAATTGCAACCGCCAGTTAATCAGGAAACTCGCCTAGAAGTCCGTCTTAGTCGTCGCCAAGTGACAGTTTACCGGGGTGCAGTTGAGGTTAAAAAATACCCCCTAGGTATCGGCAGAGCTGGATGGGAAACACCTATTGGAACTTTTAGCGTTGTTCAGATGGTTCGCGACCCAATTTGGATGAACCCATTGACTGGTCAAATTGTCCCCGCCGGCGATCCGGCAAATCCGCTAGGTAGTTACTGGATTGGATTTTCTGCTGAAGGTCGAATTTGGTATGGCTTTCACAGCACCAACCAGCCACAAACAGTGGGACAGGCTATTTCTCACGGCTGTTTGCGGATGTATAGCCAGGATGCAGAGGAATTATTTTCTCAGGTAAAGGTAGGAACTCTAGTCACTATTGTTCAGTAATCATTTAATCATTAAGTTGAGGTGAATTATGCGTCATATTCGTATTTTGGCTCTGGGTATTGTCAGTTTTTTTGCTTTTTTAATGAGTGCTTTGCTGGCTCCTGGTACGATTGTTAATCGGGCTTTATCGGCTGCACTTTGTACGGTTTTTAGTTTTAATTCTACTATTTGCACGGTGAATTTAGCTAATTGGTCCGATCGGGTGGTGGCGGCGACTCCGCCTGCTGTAGAAAGGAATATTTCGGATTGGTTGGTGCAGCGAGCTCCGGGGGAGTTTGATGATGCACCGAGTGTGCGGCCTGGGAGTAATCCGCAGGCGCCGCCGTTTCCTCAAGATCCGGGACCGAATCAGCCGCTGCGTCCTGATTTTGATAATTCTAATGCACCAAATCGTCCTCAGTCTCCAAATCCTTCTATTCCTGTTAATTCACAGTCACCCCGTTCCGGTACTAGGAGAAATAACTCTTCACTCGTAGGCACCCGAAAAATTGCGCCAGATCGACTTGAAACGCAGTTTGTTACTGGAGAAGGTTGTCGTGTCAATAAAATTTTCAGAGTCATTAATAAGGAGCAGATATTTCAAGAATCAATCCAAATTATTGCTCCTGATAACAACACCTGCGGCGGGGTTTCATACTCTTACCAGTTCCAACCAGATGGTAAACAAATTGATATTGAGGCTGGCTCTGATGTAAAATTTACCTTTGTGGACGATAACCCCTTTATAGAACTACGCTATGACATTTCAGGAAAAAAAGGTGTATTGCGTTTTGACCCAAACAGGAATTCTACTTCACAAAATCTTGTTTTAGCTAGTAATTTATTAAGCCCAAACTCTACGAAAAAGAAGCTTTTACCCGTAACCAACAAAGAACCAGCAATCTTGATAGCTAATACTACAATTCTGGTAGCGGAAAACGATCCCAGGATTAATGCAAACGACTTAGGTTTGGGGAATGACCCCTCAGTATTAAAGGATGTTGACGAAAAACTCAGGGAAATGGGGGGACCTGCTGAACGTATTCTTAGACCTCTAGTCAGGGAAATTTGTCAAGCTGGTGAAGATATTACCAACAAGACTCTTGATGCTGCTACAGGCGATGCTACAGACCTTGCTCTTGATGCCGCTCTTGAGAAGGCTGTAAAAGATTCATCTGAGTACAAGATTTTGAAACTCATCAAAAAAGTCAAAGATAATTGGGACACAATTACTCAGCTTATAACTAAAGGAATAAATTTTGATAACCTACAAGAAATTGCGAGAGAGCGCCTTAAGTCATCATTTGAAAATATGCTTAAGTCTAGGAGGCTGGGACTTAACTGTGAAAAGTTTGACTATAATCCAGATGCAGACAGAGTTATAACTGAGGGTTGTACCGTATGTACCTGCTGTGTATACACGGCTCAGTATAAATACTCCCATAACGGTCAAGTGAGTGGAGGAACTTTTAATGCTCCTTGTAAGGGAAGTATTGAGCAAATAGTAGCGAAAATTAATAGCGATCTGGCTAGAGATATGACCAGAAGACAATTACCCTATACCGCTACGGTTGTTGGGACACCGCAACGTAATACTCAACCTCCTCCTGAATGTGATGGAAGTCTACAAACTGCACAGCAGCAGTTGAGAAACTGCCGAGTAACAGGTGTTGAAAAGTACAATAATATGACAATGAATCGGGGAGGATGTGCTATCCAGGGACCAGTAATGACAGAAGACGGACCTGTAGATGGAAAAACTCAATGTGGTATTTGTAATACGTTTATTGGTGGATTAGCCCCACGCGCAGGATCTTGCCAGGAAGGGGTGGAAACCGATCCTAGAATTGCTTTCTTGGGTTTAAACAAGCCTATTCTTTGTCCACCTAACTGGGATAGTGGATATTGAGCGGTGGCTGTCAAATATCTTGATAAAACCGCCCCTACATGGATGGTAAAATGTGGGATACAATTGATGGTAAAATATTGAATAAAATCTGTAGGGGCGGGTTTGCCGATCAATTTTGCCACCCACCAATAATCTTGATAAACCCGCCCCCACCCAACCGATAACCCCGAACAACCATCCTCGCCTCACCCTTAAATACAATTAATTGTTAATTTCTGGGTGGGGTGGGGGCGGGTTTACATAATTTGTCGATCGGTGTCAAATATCACAGGCGTTCCCCCCCTACAGGCTTTACCAAAAAACAGGATCTCGCTGTGTCAATAGTAAAATTTACTTGGCTCGATCGCTCGTGCTATAATCTAAAAATAATCTTTGTAATTACCAATTCAGGTCTTGCTAAAAATAATATATAATTTTTATTCGTTCGCGATCGCTCTTTTCATGCCTTTTCAAAAAAAGAGCGATCGCCCCTAAAGATATTATGAGGCGATCGCTCTTTTGTGTGGAAGGGCGATCGCTTATAACCACCTATTAGTGAGATTGCTTAGGTGCAATTTCAAATCCTAGTTCAGATACATAAAAACAAACATCAAACTCTGCCAAAAAATTTAACCTTCCTAAAATGAGCGGCATATTTCTTTGTCTAGTCCAAGCAAAAGCCAAGTTAACTGGTGCAAACCTGCTGACTGTCCCTGACAACAACAAAGCCCTAGCCTCGATATTTGCCAGATTTCCAGATAAAGAAATAACAAAGGTTTGTTCGTCCCAAACAGCCCCTAATTGTAAACCAATTTCATAAGGCAAAACATTCATGCTTGCCCCTGTATCCAGCAACCCCATCACTTCAATTGACTGGTTTCGATAGCTTAATATTATCGGTAAATAAGGCGCATAAGATACCTCGCCAAAGCGATCGAATTTAGAGGCAAAAGAGTATTTTTCACCATTAAGCATTTTGCAGTTGCTTTTGTTCCTCTAGAAACTGTGCCAATTGACGTGCTCCTTCATCGGAATTATGCAACATCTCAAAATAATTATCTTTAGACTCTAAGTTAGCCAAATCTTCTTCTTTTGCTAACTCAGAAACCAAAAATTCTATTACTCTTAATTTATCCACACGGGATAAATGACCAAGCAGAGGAAATAATTGTGCAATTGGCATAATTAAAATTTCCATTTATATTCATCTTATTCAGATTACCACCTGTTTTACGCTTTTGTCAAGCTCATCGCTTTTTTGGGGAAGTGCGATCGCTATTATCAAGCGTAAAATTTACTTTACTCGCTCGCTCGTGCTATATTCTAAAAATAATAGATAATTTTAAATTAATCGTACTAATTTTACCACATTAAGTAAGTGAAACTACCAAATGATACCATTATTGCTGAAGTAAAAATAACTCAGTATTTGCTCAAGTTCTTAGTAGAAGATGATAAATCTTTATTTCTTGCACGAGCCAATTACACCCTAGACAACTGGCAACAACTAGAACAAGACTTAAAAGAACAAATTTTGTCTCTGGATGCAACACCAACCGAACAAACGCGCTATGGTAATAAGTATGAAATTCGCGGCACGTTAACTGGCCCTAACGGAACAAGCCTGTCAGTAGTAACTATTTGGATGACAGAGTTTCCCTCGCAAAAAACCAAGTTTATCACCCTATATCCCAATAAGGAGGTATAAAATGAAATTTCCTTTGTTTAAAAGAGTAGCATTACGAACCGATGTACCTAAGTACAAACTCTGTCGAGGAGATATTGCCACTATTGTTGAGCATCATCCCCACCCCGATGAGGATGGCTACAGTCTCGAAGTTTTTAATGCTTTAGGTGAAACTATAGCTGTAATTACCTTAGCTGAGTCGGAAATTGAACCGTTGATGTCTAATGAAGTTTTGCGTGTCAGGACTTTGACTGAGGCTGCATAAACAGTCCTGGACGCACGGGCGGTCAGAAACCGGGTTTGTTACCAAATCTGCCATGTTCCAACGAAGTATTTTGGTAAAAAAACCCGGTTTTTTGGCTCTGACTCCCAAGTAATAGAAGTAGCACTGAAGTTATTGCGGAGTCTGGAACTAGAGTCGGCCTACCGAGAAGCATCTCTAGAAAATGACCCGGAGTGGGACGCGACAGTTGCAGATGGACTGACAGATGAAACGTGGTGAAATTTACTATATATCTGCGATCGAAAATAGCGAGAACTCTTTCGCAAAAAACAGGCAATCTTTCTTATCCCATCTGCGTTTATTTGCGGTAAAAAAAGAACGATCGCCCTTATTTCGATCGAGGGCGATCGCCCGAATGACATATTACAGAAACTCCCGACTAATTCTGAGAATTGTCCTCAATAGTCTCCTCAAATCCCGCTAGAAAATCATCCAAAGCTTCAGAGGCGATCGCCAAATTAATACTGTCGGCATCTTCCAATCCCCAGGTATTCACACCAACCACTTGACCAGCCATATTAATCAACGGGCCGCCCGAATTTCCCGGATTAATCGCCGCATCAGTTTGCAACACCTTCACCTCAGCAACATCTTCTTCATCGTCGCCTTCTTCATATTCCTCTGGTTCGCGAATTGCACTCACAATACCTTGAGTTACAGTTGAAGCAAACTGCCCCAAAGGATTGCCCACAGCAATTACTCTATCTCCCACTTTCACATCCAAAGACAACTCTAGGGGAGGATATTCTTGGGGAGAGTCCACTTGTTCCCCTGTGTTCGGGTCGAAGGTAAAATCGCTAATTAAGAGTAATGCTAAATCTTCTTCAGCATTACCAGTAAACACCACCTCTGCTAATCTCAATTTTCCGTCGTGAGTTTCGACTAAAACCTGTTCGATTTCATCTTCTTCATAGAAGTAATCTTCATCGGCAATATCTTCTACAACGTGATAGTTCGTGACAATTATGTCCGGCGATACAAAGAACCCGCTTCCTGAAGAAATCTCTTCTTCTGTATCCCAATCCATGACGTAAATTGAAACTACGGACGGCAAGACTTGCTCGACTACATCCGAAAAACTTCCGGCTTGAGTTTTGAACTCTTTCAATTGCTTCTGCAAAGCTTGTTGGTCTGCCTGCATTTTGCTATAAAGTTGCTGAACCTTTTTCAATTCCAGCTTTAATTGAGTTTCTCTAGCGCTCATATTGGCCCTTTACCTGAAATAAATTGCTGATTAATTTTCGATGTTTGATTGTAGATTTTGGATGGGGATGTTAAGAATTATAGGACTCACGAAAAAAAACCGGTTTTTACCATAAATCTTGGGCTATACAGCGAGACTTACATCAGAAACCGGGTTGCTTAACACCCGTGCGGAGCGTCCTAAATTAGTCAGATATTTTTGAAATCTATCGCGCAAGTCCTACCTAAAATCCCATCAAAAATCTACAATCTGACTGCTACTCTACCTGTTTTGCCAAAGCAAACCGCCTGTTATTTTTATTCTACAAAAGGCGATATATCGCGTCTAAAAGCATTGACAAAGAGATGCCGATCGCCTTTAGGAACCACGTTGAACTTCGACAAATATTTCCTCCAAAATTGCACTAGCACCCTGTTGGCGCAAGCGGTGAGCGAGGTCAATTCCGATCATTTCAGCAGTCTCGGCGGCGCCGGAAACACTATCTTTGACGAATCGCTGGCCGTCGAGACTCGATACCATTCCGGTTAAGGTTAATTGACCGTTTTCTATTTTGGTATTGACGCCGATCGGCACTTGACAGCCGCCTTCTAATTCCCGCAGAAATGCGCGTTCGGCATAACATCTTTGGGCGGTTTCCGAGTGTTCGAGAGCTTTAATCACTGACATGATTTCTGTGTCTCCGGCGCGGCATTCGATGCCCAAAGCACCTTGTCCGACGGCGTGAAGGGAGATTTCAGCAGGGATAATTTGGTGGATGCGATCGCCCATTCCCAATCTTTCCAATCCCGCAACTGCTAAAATAATCGCGTCGTAACCGCCCTCATCTAATTTAGCGAGTCTAGTATTGAGATTGCCGCGAATATCTTTAAATTCAAAATGAGGGAAATGGTGCCGCAGTTGAGCTAGCCGCCGCAGGGAAGAAGTGCCGATTACTGAACCTTCTGGGAGGGTGTCGAGTTGCTTGTCTTTGTGCTTGGAGTGAACTACCAAGGCGTCAGCGGGATTTTCCCGTTCGGTGACGCATCCTAAAATTAAACCTTCGGGCAAATTGGTAGGCAAATCTTTGAGGGAATGAACGGCAAAGTCCGTTTCATGGTTAATCATTCCCGTTTCTAATTCTTTGGTAAAAAGTCCTTTATCGCCAATTTTAGCGAGGGCGACATCAAGAATTATGTCCCCTTGGGTGGACATGGTGTGGACTTCAAAAGTGTGTTCCGGGAAGTGTTTCTGTAGCTGTTCTTGCACCCAGTGGGTTTGCACGAGAGCGAGTTGGCTTTTGCGGGAACCGATGCGAACGGTTCGGGAAGGGGCAGATGTGGTTGGAGACATAAGATCGATCGGAGGATAGCTTGAAATCAGCCAATATATTCACCTGATCTAGCGTACCGCAGGTGGGGACTTTAATTGCTGGTTGGGATAATTCGGGCGATAAAATAGAAATACCAGATTTTGACGGCCTGTTTGAAAAAAGGATGCAACGGTAGGCAAGCTCCAAACCTTTACATAATAAGCCATTGCCAATCTAAAATCTAAAATCTAAAATCTAAAATGGTATGACCGCCAGTAGCAGTGAGTCTTGATGATGTTTCCCATCCAGCATTGGGAGTCGCTGGCATGGGGGCGATCGACATTCCGAAGCAAAGCCTGCCGGCGATGTATGATTTACTGAGATGTTGCACCATTGTCAATAAGCCTTTTAGGAACGGGCTCTCCGGCCCGTTCCACAAGAAAATCTACTCTTTGTGGAACAGGCATCTTGCCTGTTCTTGAGAATGGTGCAAGATGTAAGATTTACCTAGGGTCGAGCCGGATGAACCTGGTTGACATGAGGAGTTAGCTTAGCTGCAGCGAGAAAGAATTAGCTCAAAGGTTGCGCGATTGGGGAGAGAAATGTAGTTGCGAGGGGAAAAGGGCGATCGAAAGTGCGATCGTACTTATAAAGCCACCAAATAGCTTAGCATCAAAAGTGAATTTGTCAAATTACTAAAATCCTAAAACTATGAAAAGTGCTCTTGACGTAGCTCGTTACTTTTTATGTCGTGTCGATCGAGAAGCAGGCGATACCATTTCTCCTCTGAAACTGCAAAAGCTCGTGTATTATGCACAAGCTTGGAGTTTAGTCTTTAGAAGCCAGCCGCTATTTGATCGAGATATTGAAGCTTGGGTTTCCGGCCCCATTGTCCGCGATGTTTGGGATGAGTACAAAGCTTACAAATATAGCGATATTCCAGCTCCAGATAATTTTGAAGAAGAATTTGATGAAGATGAAATCGAGGTACTCGAAGAAGTTTGGAATGCTTATGGAGAATTAAGTGCTAAACATCTTGCAGAATTGACGCAATCAGAGACACCTTGGCTCAACGCCCGCAAGGGATTAGAACCTGCGGAAACATCAACTAAAATCATCTCCCACGAGGATATGAAATCCTGCTATGCACCTTTGGTGGAGGCGTAAGTGGGGAAAAAAAGTCAAATACCGAAGCCATCTCAAAAAAAGCAACAAAGTAGAATTCCAGAGCAAGCAACTCAGTTAAATCGACCAAGCAGTACAGATGATGAGCATCCTAGCTTCAGATTTACCTATGCAGATAAAAATCGTTGGCTTTTGTCTGACTGGACATCATCAGAAATCACTGACCTAATTGAAGGACTCAAGAAAATTGAGAAATATACTTGGGGTCAAATCAAAGGTCACGGATCAAAAAAACGAGGTGAATCAGTGGGAACTGGTTATAAGTTGATTAACATTCATCCGACTTTGCCTGACAATATTCCTGAAGATGAGAGGTTATCCGAAATGCGAATTGATGAGAAAAAACGGATCTTTGGGTTCCGCGTTCAGTCTGTTTACTACATCATTTGGTTTGACCGCGACCATTCAGTTTGTCCAGAATAAAGTTTATGAGGAGTGAAAAAGGGCGATTCCCTACCCTGCCCGAAGGCACGCGCGTTCGGGATAGCTTCGCTCGCGCGTACCTTTTCCATTTCCCCGCAAAATTTAACGTTGCCCTGCTTGAAGTGCAGAATTTGCTATCTGGACAACTTCTTGCTGCCGTGCGTTTTTCCTTGTGACTCGGTACAGCACCCCCAGCCTTTGCCACTCAACAAAAGCAGTGCAGTAAGCACCGCAATTATTGAAATAAATCCCCCTGAATCCGCCCGCCAATTCAACGCTTCTGTAAGTATCCTGCGGCAATCGCGAAGGCGGCGAAAACGGTTCATTTCTTTTAGCTTCGATTGTGCCGAAATAACAAGCTCCCGCACGGCATCCTTTGCCTAAATACATTCCCACAATGTAACCGCCGGCACCGGCTTGCACATCAAAATCAAGTTGCTGAATGTCAGATAAAGGAAGTCTACTCGGAAGAAAAACAGGCACTTGCGTTTTGCCTTTGATTTGTCTAAAGATGTTACTAGCAGGAAAACGACTGTTAGCTTGGTTTGCACCTGAGTTATCGGGGATTGGGGGAAACTTTTGCACAAAATTCCTCCACTGCACAACTCTATTTTTAGCAATGTTCAAAGTGGGAATAGAGTATTTTTCTAGCGCAAAAGAAGGGCGACCATTTTTCAGGTTGAAGCTGCGGCGAATCACTGTAATTTCTGGTTTCCCTAAGCCGTAAGCTGTGGCTGTGGAACGGGCGAGATTGCAGCTAATTTTGAAGCGTCCCATCTCAATATTGCCATTTTCCCCTTGATAAGACCAATTGTAACCCTCAGAAGCCCGATCGCGATCGCACAGAAAATGAGAAATCTCAAACATCTTGGCAATATGAACATCGTACAACCGCAAGTTGCGGCTGCCGACAGATTTTTCAGTGTTGCGATCGGGTACAATAAATTGTATCGGTTGCCAGCTATCTTCAGGGGAATAATTAAACCAGCGGATTTCTGTAATCGGGAGTTCAGTCCTTGCTAACGCTGAGTTTGGTGTCCAAGGTGCGTGAAGCGAAGCTATCCCCAAGGGAATCGTAAAAGCAGTCACCACACAAGCAAAAATCGCCGCAGATAGCCATCTTCTCCTCATCCTGATTTCCCCCGAAGTAGGTAAGCGCAAAAAAACCATAGCATCTTGTAAGGGGCGAGTGCGAGTTAAGATATATCAAACAATAACGGTAAGGTGCGCGCTTACGCACCCTACATATAGAAGTTGTGCCTCCCCGACTGCCCAACTTAACGCTTCCCAGCTTGAATAGCAGAATTTCCTATTAAAATTAAATCCGATTCTCGTCCGTTCTTAATGGCGACGGTATACATAAAACCCTGAGTTTTCCACTGAAGAGTTGCTGTGCAGTAAGCCCCGCAACCGTTATGAAAAACTCCTTTCACTCCGCCCGCAAGTTTGACATTTTTTAACGTCTTAGTTACCCCTTCTAGTTTTGTAGTAAACTCCCCGCCTTTTTGACCTTGAATTGACCCAAAAGTGCAAACTGTCGTACCGCCGCAATCTGGTTTATACTCGATTGAAATACTATAGCTGTTTGCTTGTGCTGTAGTTGGATAGTACATTTTTTGCGAAACCGGAATCCTGCTGGGAATAAAAATAGGCACTTGCGTTTTGCCTTGTAACTTTGGCAAAATTTCACTTACCGGAAACGCAGTGCCTCCTTGAGCAATTTGTGCTGTGCCCGATTGTCGCAGCGACAATTGCGAAGATCCAAAAACAACCGAGAGAGGTAATAAAGCAGTTAATACACCAGCCGAAGTAGCCAAAAGTAAGAATTTTTTATTCACGATATTTTTCCTTAATATTCCAAGATTTTAGTTGGGCGGCGAAGCGCATTCACCTATGTACAACCCTAATTCAAAATACCAAATTAACATTCGCTTTTCCGGGAAAAAAGTTTTTTGACTATCTTGACAAGGTTGCCAGAATATGAAGTCATATATAATATAGAGAAGGCGAGCAATTTAGGAGTCGATCGTGGAACTGCAAGAGTATTTGCGCCAGTACGGATTGGAAACTTTGTCCGAAACTTATCATATCAAAGTTACCCGCCACCGCCAATATCCCGATTTAGTCTGTCTGAAATACTCGCAGATAGAATCTCCCTTGGGCGAAAAAATAGTCCAGCAGTGCCGAGGCATTATTTTAGATTCATCTCAAGATTGGCAGATAGTTTCTTATCCCTACGACAAATTTTTTAATTACGGGGAAGGCCACGCCGCTGCAATTGATTGGAGTCATGCCAAAGTTTATGAAAAACTAGACGGTTCTCTGACTGTACTGTATTTTTACAAAGGAGAATGGAGAGTGCAATCTAGCGGCACTCCCGACGCCGCCGGCGAAGTTAATGGTTTTGGGTTCAGCTTTGCCGAACTTTTTTGGAAAGTCTGGCAAGAATTAGGATATCAATTGCCACAAGAAACCGACGAGTGTTTTATCTTTGAGTTGATGACGCCTTACAATAGAATAGTTGTCCAGCAACAAAACAATCAAATCGTGCTGCACGGGGTTCGCAACACTCAAACGCTGCTAGAAACCGATCCGAGTATTTGGGCTAATAAATACGGCTGGGAATTGGTAGCATCCTATCCTTTAACTAGCTGGAAAGAAGTTATCGAAGCGGCTCAACATTTAGATCCGATGAATTCGGAAGGGTATATTATCTGCGATGCTAACTTCAACAGAGTTAAAGTAAAGTCTCCGCAATATGTCGCGATTTCCCATCTGCGCGAAGGGTTTTCGACCCGCCGCATGATACAAATTGTTTTAACTAATGAAGGAGAAGAGTTTTTAGCTTATTTTCCTGAGTGGAGTGAGTTGTATCAAAAAGTTAAAGACAAATATCAATCTTTGGTTGAAGAAATCGAGGAAGCTTACCGACAGCACGAACATATCGAAGTTCAGAAAGATTTTGCATTAGCTGTGAAACATTTGCCGTATTCCGGGATTTTGTTTTCTTTGCGGGCCCGAAGAGTGGCGGGAGTGAAAGAAGCTCTCCGTGATGTTACTATTCATAAAATAGAAGAGTTATTGGGTTTAGATTACATCCATCTAGGTTTGTGAAGAAGAAGGCACGACACGGATTTTGACACGGATACACGGATTAATTATCGAGCGTGAGGCAGATGTTTAAGGAAGAGGGAAGTTCGGCAACGGATTATGTAACGGATGTAACGGATGGAATGAAGAGGTAAGTATTTAAACAATGCCCAATGCCCAATGCCCAATGCCCAATTACCAATTACCAATTGCCAATTACCATGAAAAGAGTTCTTGTACTTGTCGGTTTACCTGCTTCGGGAAAATCTCAATTTGCTAGGGAATTGCTGCTGTCTGAACCTGCAAAGTGGGTGCGTAGCAATAAAGATTTGCTCAGAGAAATGGCTCACGCTTCTCATTGGTCGCCGGCGAATGAAAAGTTTATTTTGCAGTTGAGAGATACGATTATTTTGATGGCTTTGGAAAGCGGCAAGCACGTCATTGTTGATGATACTAATTTTGGCCCTCACATCGAGCATATCAAGGAGTTGGTTAAAGGTAAAGCTGTTGTGGAAGTTAATGATTCTTTCCTACAAGTTCCGGTTGAGGAATGTATTAAGCGGGATTTGAAAAGGCTTAATTCGGTGGGCAAAGATGTGATAATGAAGATGTACAATAAGTACGTGCGGGTTCCCGTTGTGCCGCCTGAATATAACCCGGATTTGCCGGATGCAATTATTGTCGATATGGACGGCACATTAGCGCTTCTCAATGGCAGAAATCCTTTTGATGCTTCTACGTGCGATCGCGATTTGCCCAATCAGCCCGTCTTAGATACCGTTCGTAAGTGGCAGTCCAGCGCCCATATTATTGTAGTGTCTGGCCGCACAGATGACTGTCAGCCTCAAACTGAAAAATGGTTGCAGCAGTACGAGGTCAATTATGCCAATCTTTATATGCGGAAAACGGGAGATATGAGGAAGGATTCGATAATTAAAGAGGAATTCTATCGGCAGCATATTGATGGAAAGTATAACATTAAGTTTGTTTTGGACGATCGCCAGCAAGTTGTTGATATGTGGAGGTCGTTGGGAATGACTGTATTTCAAGTAGATGAAGGGGATTTTTAAAATTATGAAAACTGAATTTTTTGCCCCTTGCTGTGAGGCTATTGAAGACAACTTATACATCGGTTTTTCTGAAGCAGAAGGGGGCGAACATTATTTCATCCTAACACGAAAAGAAGGCTCTGAAGCAGAGACTGTTCCTAACAGAAAAAACATCTATGCAGAATTGGACGATGAATACTGGACAGAAGATGCAGGCATCGATTTTGTTACTCTTAGTCGCGATCGATTTACTGTTCGCTTTGGTTCCGATACTATAACTCTTCTAGAATGCGATGAGGTCGCAATTACTTTCTCCTTAGAAGACGCTGATTTTGAAAGGTTAAGGCACGTATTACAGAAGATAATGCGGGGTTATGAAGATAGATTGAATTTAATTGATTAGTCAATTGAGTGCCGGTGAGGCTGCAGCTAGCTCTAATGCTATAATCCAAGTAACAGTGACAAAAAATTTTGTTATGATATCTATTCCCCAAGCACCCCAAAAAATGACGGTTGAGGAATATCTCGAATGGGAAGCTCAACAAGAGATTCGCCACGAATATGTCAACGGCGAAGTTTTTGCCAGGATGGGTAGTACAATTCCCCATAACGATATTGCACTTAACTTTTACACTGCTTTGTACCCGCATCTGCGTTCCAGAGGCTGTCGGATGAACGTGTCAGATGTGAAATTGCAAGTCAGTTTTCAAAGCAGTTACTACTACCCGGATGTGATAGTCAGTTGCGATCCAGAAGACATTAATTCGCGCAACTTCATTCAGAATCCTAAAATCATTGTGGAAGTTCTTTCTCCCAGTACAAGTGCTAAAGATCGGGATGAAAAATTCACTTGTTACCTAAAAATTCCGACTTTGCAAGAGTATATCTTGATTGATTCACAAAAGATTTTTGTTGAGCGTTACTGTCGGGGAGAGGGGAGAATGTGGCTGTACTATTCTTACACTGCTGGGGAGATTCTCACTTTATCAAGCATTGAGTTTGATTTGCCGATCGCACTTTTGTATGAAGGTGTGGGATTGGAAACACAAACAGAAACGTAAATGGGAATATTGAAAACTGCAATCTCTGTAGGGGCGGGTTCACCGAAATCTTTAACATAAATCCAACAATCTGATAAACCCGCCCCGCCCCCGCCCAATTTTACATCAACATTTGATTCAATAAATTAATGGTAAATTTTTATTTTATATCGGGTGGGGGCGGGTTTAGGAGATTATTAATTTTTTCCATAGATGGTTGGTGAACCCGCCCCTACGGTTCAATTGTACCTGGTGTTGATTCAATACAGTTCAAACTATCGAGTCCAAGCCAGCCAGCGATTAAACAAATTTTTCACAAACGGAGTCAAACGAGTGCGATTGTAAGCATCTCCCGCTTTCCGAATTGCCTCAGCTTGCGTCGGATACGGGTGAATTGTGCTAGCAATCTTTCCCAAACCAATATTGTTAACCATTGCCAAAGTAATCTCGCTGATCATATCCCCAGCGTGTCGGGCTACAATAGTTGCACCTAATATTTTATCGCTGCCTTTCTTGACGTGAATTTTCACAAATCCTTCCTCTTCGCCGTCAATAATTGCCCGATCGACTTGACTAAAAGCAATTAAAAATGTATCGATATCAATGCCTTTTTCCTTAGCCTCGTGTTCCCCAATTCCAACGCGGGCAATTTCCGGGTTTGTGTAAGTACACCAAGGTATCATCAAAGCGCTGAGCTTTTTGCGCCCGAAAAATAGAGTGTTTTGAATTACCATCCTCGCGGCAAAATCAGCAGCGTGAGTAAATTTATGTTTCATGCAAATATCCCCAGCGGCATAAATGCGGGGATTAGTAGTTTGCAAGTTGTCGTTGACAAAGACGCCAGTTTGTGTATCGTATTCGACACCTACAGCCTCCAGATTCAATCCTTCGACGTTGGGCGATCGCCCTGTACTCACAATAATTTCATCTACTGTTACCGATGCTTCCTTACCTTGAGACTTATAATAAATTACTTTGCCTGCATTTGTTTTCTCAACGCGCTCTATTTGGGATTCTAGTATTAGTTGAATTTCTTCGCGTAGAAAACCCTGCTGCACGATTTTAGCAGCCTCCGCATCTTCCTTATCTAAAATCTGAGCATTTTTGTGCAGCAATACGACTTCGGAACCCAGCCGCCGAAAGGCTTGAGCCAATTCGCAGCCGATCGGCCCTGCGCCAATTACGGCCAAACGCTGAGGTCTTTCTGTCAGGTTAAAGACAGTTTCATTTGTCAGATATCCAGCTTCTTGTAAACCTGGAATTTGTGGTTGTCGCGCCCTTGCACCTGTGGCAATTACTGCTTTTTTAAAGCGAAGAGTTTGCCCCCCAACTTCTACTGTATTATTGCTAGTAAAACGACCGGAACCTAAGAAAACATCGACTCCTAATTTATCTTGGTAGCGTTGAACAGAATCAACATCGCTGATTCCCGCCCTGATGCGGCGCAGCCGTTCCATCACAGCGGCAAAATCCACTTCTACACTGTCAGGAACATTAACACCAAATTTATTTGCTTCCCAGATATCGCCAACAGTGCGGGACGAGCGAATTAAAGCTTTTGACGGCACACAACCGACATTCAAACAGTCGCCGCCCATCAAATGTTTTTCAATCAAAGCAACTTTCGCGCCCAAACCTGCGGCACCGGCAGCAACAATTAATCCAGCGGGCCCCGCGCCAATTACTACTAAATTATAAGAACTAGCCGGCTGCGGATTTACCCAATCGGGCGGATGCAAATAGGAGACTAATTTCTGGTTGTGCTCGTCCATCGGGGGGACTGTTACGCGATCGACTTTTGACTGCGACATGGGCAAATTATCCTAATTAAATACTTTCTTCCAAAGCTTTGCTGGCTATGCGAGTGATAAAGACAGTAACAGCGACTGTAGCCAGAAAACTGATAATATTAATCAACCATTTTACTGCGGAATCTTGAGGACTTGCATACACAGTTTCCGTGCCTATCGCAGCAACCTCTCCCACCAAAGAACCAGAGTAAACGTACATAATTGTACCCGGTATCATGCCAAAGGAACCTAGCACGTAATCTTTCAAAGAAACCTGAGTAATTCCTAGAGCGTAATTCAATAAATTGAAAGGAAATAAAGGACAAAGACGAGTCAAAAAAACTATTTTTAATCCTTGTTGGGAAACTGCGCGATCGAGAGCTGTAAACTTGGGGTGAGATTCCATATATTTTACCACGCGATCGCGGCACAAATAGCGCCCGATCGCAAAAGCAAATACAGCACCTAAAGTGGACGCCGCAAAGACGTAAACCGAACCCCACCACAAACCAAAAATCGCCCCCCCTCCCAGCGTCAGTACCGAACCCGGTACAAACAGCACAGTCGCCAAGTTATAAGTAGCGACAAAAGCCACCGGCCCCCACCACCCTAAATCCTCGATCCGCATTAACAGAGTTCTCAAAACATCTTGAACGTAGGCGGATCTAGTTGCTACAATTAAGAGAGCGAGCAAAAGTGCGATCGAAAAAAACAACACTATGCGTTTAAATTTTACCCTAGCATAATCTTGGATTCGTGCTTTTGCCATGATTCACCCGCAAATATTTATCAGCATTATACTGCAAACTTAAATTATTACTGTAAACTACCCTAAAAGCGATCGTCATGACACCAAAAGTCCAACTTCCAATCCCCGAACATTTCGACCCCAAAAAAGTAGGCGAAGTCTGGCGACTCCCCTACCAAGAACGCGCCGCCCAAGCCAAAGAGTGGGCCAAGCAGCACAGCATCCAGCCCGCCACCAGCGACAAAAATCAGATTTGTTTGCTCATAATAGACGCCCAAAATACCTTTTGTCTGCCCGAATTTGAATTATTTGTGGGCGGGCGTTCCGGTAGCGGTGCAGTAGACGACAACCGGCGGCTGTGCGAATTTATCTACCGCAATTTAAACGCAATTACAACCATTGCGCCGACAATGGATACCCACACCGCCATGCAAATTTTTCATCCAATCTTTTGGATAAACGAAGCAGGCGAACACCCCCTACCAGCCGCCACATCAATTACTTTAGAAGACGTGCAGCAAGGCATTTGGAAAGTCAATCCAGCCGTCGCCAACAGCATCAGCGGGGACTATTTTTCAGCATTGGAAAAACACGCTTACCACTACGTCAAAAAACTCAGCGCCGATGGGAAATATCCCCTGACAATTTGGCCCTATCACTCGATGCTGGGTGGCATTGGACACGCGCTGGTTTCTGCGGTGGAAGAAGCAATATTTTTTCATACTATAGCCCGCAACAGCCAAGCACTTTTTGAAATCAAAGGCGGGAATCCACTGACAGAAAACTATTCGGTTTTGCGGCCAGAAGTGTTAGATGGGTTCGACGGCAATCCGATTGCTGAAAAGAATGCTAAGTTTATTGATAAATTGCTCGATTTTGATGCGGTAATTATTGCCGGACAAGCCAAAAGTCACTGCGTTGCTTGGACAATTGATGATTTGCTGACTGAAATTTTGGCGCGCGATCCGAATTTGGCAAAGAAGGTTTATTTGCTGGAAGATTGCACTTCGCCTGTGGTTGTTCCGGGTGTTGTTGATTTCACGGAACAAGCAGATGCAGCTTATCAAAAATTTGCGGCGGCGGGAATGAATATTGTTAAATCTACTGAGTTAATTCTGGGCGATTAAAGACGAATGTTTTCTCTTGGAGTTTTCAGTGCAAAAAAAGTATACATGATTAACCAGAGGCGGTAATTTTGGTTCGATTGGCACTCGGCTGCGATCGCATTTAACTGATTACTTATGATATCATATACCAATCCTAAATCATTTGTGAATTTCTTACTCCCTCCCCTTTGTAAGGGGAGGGTTGGGGTGGGGTAAAACATTTACGACTCCTGCAAGGATTGCCATATCCGATAAATCACTTACTAGAGAACCGTAGTTAAGGAGTTTCCCGATGGCTGAAAGCGAAATTTATAGTGTTGTTCTTTTTCGGGATGCGAGTGTGCGAGCAATTTCAAAACTATCGGTAGCCATCGCCACGACTATTCTGAGTACAGTTGTAACTGCAACCCAAGCCTACGCAGTTCCCGTCACCTACGATTTCACTATCACTGTTACCAAAGGCGGGTTAGCGGGCAATTCATTCAACGGTTCCTTTAGCTACGATGATGCCAAATTGAAGGGAAAAGGAGTGGAAGAATTGGGAATTACTGACGGATTAACGACCTGCCTAAATTACCTTGGACGCACTTATCGCGAAACCGATGATACCAGTTATCCTACCTTTCCCACACTCAGATTTGAGGATGGCAAGATCACACAACTAGACTTTTGGATTCAGCCGAATAAGCGAGTTAATTGGTGGAATTTACCTGGATGGGAAGTCAAGCTGTCTGAGCCTAAAATGGGCGATTCAACTGTTCCCAATTGTCAAAAACGGTGAGGCGTAGCCAAGGTGCGATCGACCGTAAAAATATAGCAGGAATGAGATGTAACTGCCTACGCTTACGGTAATTTCATGCAGCCACGCTACCAATGTGCGATCGCCGATTATCTGCTGGGGCGATCGAATCTTTGCGATCGCTAGGAACGGATGCTATCATGTCCGATCGAGCGATTAAAAGGGCGGGTTTTTGAGATTGTCAATTATTGGCAGATATTTTCCGTGAACCCGCCCCTACCGTATTATGGGTAATAGACCGGAAATAATATGACTCAAAGATTGTTTGAAAAAAACCGCATGATTCCTCTTCCCTGTCGGTCAACAGTTCCTCTGCGGTTGACGATTTTCAATAACTATTTCCCATCCAATCTGGGGACTTCTTGCAAAAAACTGCCGCTCAACATTAACTCAGTCATCCGGTCTAACTTGCCACTGACTTTTAATTTTTTATCTGTTTGAAAGCGCTCGATATCTGCTTGCAAATTACCCGAATTATATCCTAATTTACTCAAATAGTCCATAGCTTGTTTGTCACTTAACCAGATATCCGCAGAACGAAAAATCGGCACGTATTCCTCGCGCCAAACCTGGGCAAAAGTTGCTCTATCTAAATAGAAAATCCTGCCCCGCGCCGGGTCTCCAATGGCCGCTACACTGTCATTCATTCCCAGCAAAGCGACCGCGTGGGGTAGCTTCCGAGGGCCGTCAAACAGCCAAACTGCTAGCACTCCGGGGCGATTAATTTGCTGAATTTGCTCCCAAGTTGGCGTTAGTTCGATCGCATTTATGCCCAAAGCTCTTGCTGCTATTATTAACTGTGGCATCGAAGTTCCCAAGCGACTCGTGCCGGCAAAACGCGCTACACTCGATTCCGTCGCGTCGATTCCCCAACGCCTTAACACTGTTGCTAGCGCCGCGGGGGCGCAACTGCTGTTAGATGTTTGTCGAAATACACCGTTTGGCTGCAAATTATCTATTAAATCATCGTGAATTGGCGCCATAAAATAGTTTTCAGCGCCTGTAAATCCTCCCAATCCCAAGCAACCAATTAAGATTACTGCGATTACTTGCGCTCGCGCTGTCAACCAACTTATACTAAAGCCAATACCGCAGACTCCCATCAGCATCACTCTGAGTAAAGTCCAAGTAACTCGCATCCCGTGAAAACGCCACTCGATCGGCAAAGCAGGCATTTGAGGCATATTTAGAGCCAGTAGCAGCAAGGCAATATAAAAACCCAAAAACAGCAGGGCGATCGAGTTTCTGCCCTTAAACAAATCGTTAGCCGTCACTCCAGAGCGAACTAACACCCGCCCGAAGCGCATTCCCCAGACAAACAGCACCGAACCCAGCACCAGCGTCACTACTATTTCCATGAACTCAAAATTTTGTTGCTTAACTAGGTTGTAACATTTATGCGATCGACTTGAACCCCAATCAATAGTGGGAGAGAGGAAGAGTGGGAGAGAGGAAGAGTGGGGGAGAGAATTTGACCACGAATTTCAAAGGTGGTACCCGCCACGTGATTTATCCGTGGAATCAATCCAAAATCGAAAATCCTCACGCCCCCGCATTTATCCGTGGGGTCGCCTCTAAAATCTCAAATCTAAAATCTAAAATCGATTGACGATGTTTGGGGTTGGTTCCTGAATTTCTCGCTACAATCGAATAAACAGGGTTTATCCAAAATCCAAGCAGGTAAAACAACCCTTAATTCTCAAGGCTTTGACCTGCATAGCTTGCTCGATATGAAGTTTTTTCAGGTTTTTCTTGATGAGTCTGAGTCAAGGGTTGAGAATGAGATAATTCCGCTACCTAACCCAACAGGAGGTATTGCCATGTTTGCCAACTTAAAGCTGAGAAGCCGGAGGCTACTGGGATATGCAGTTACCCTTGCTTTGTAGGCGATTAATTTGTTCGTTTTTTAAATATAGGAAAAATTTAAGATGATTAACTTCAAATCCACAAAATTAAGAGAGCGTATTCTGTGGGGATATTCCCTACCGATTTTGCTTTCAGTTGGAGCAGCTACTTTGGTTTTCTTTAATGCTAAAGAAGTCGAACAGAAAGCAAAAATTCTAAATAATTCTAATGCTGTTGTTATAGCCTTAAAAGCTCAACAGCTAGGATTTGCAGGTATGCAAAAAGCTGCTCGCGGGTATTTTTTGGCAAAAGATAGTGCTTTCTTAACTGAATACAATGAAGAGGCAAACAGCTTTGACAAATCCTATCAGGATTTACTTGAGCGGGCACAAAACCCGCAACAGCGCCAGCGGCTAGATGAAATGAAGGTCTTAAAAAATCAGATAGAGCAAGGCTATAAACAAGCCTTTTCTTTGGTCGCTCAAGGTAGGCGAGACGATGGAGTTAACTTATGGAAGACACAAATTGTACCAAAGCTTCGTCAGGTTGATGCTATAGCTAAGGAGTTTCAAAGCACCGAGGAAGGGATTTTAATCGAGCAAGAAAAAGAGCAAATTCAAGCTTTGCAGTTCCTGACTACAGTGGTGATTTTAAGCACGGCTGTAGCTGCACTTACGGCAATTGCGATCGCTCTGTGGATTGCTTCAGGCATTGCAAAGAGCATGAATCAGTCAGTCAATATGATTGTTAGTTCTTCCACAGAGATTGCGGCCACAGTAGAACAGCAGGAACGCACAGCTACACAGCAATCTAGCTCTGTAAATCAAACGACAATCACAATGGATGAGTTGGGCGCGGCTTCCCAACAATCAGCCCAGCAAGCCCAAGCTGGTGCGGAATCTGCACGGCAAGCTTTAAAGAGCACTGAAAAGGGAACCCTAGCAGTGGAGCAAACCCTGGAATCGATGACAATATTGAAAGAAAATGTCGGGGCAATGGCGGCACAAATTCTGCAATTGAGCGAACAAACCCATCAGATTGGGAATATCTCTACTGATGTCACAGATTTAGCAAATCAAACAAATATGCTGGCACTGAATGCCTCAGTAGAAGCAGTGCGGGCGGGCGAAAACGCCAAAGGTTTTACTGTCATAGCCACAGAAATCCGCAAACTAGCAGATAAAAGTAAGAAATCAGCCGAGAAAATTAACCGCCTAGTCGATGATATCAAGAATGCGATAAATTCCACCGTAACGGTGACAAAGGAAGGTACTAAAACAGTAGAAGAAGGAACCAAAATCAGTCAAGAAACGGCAGTAGCTTTCTCGGAAGTAGCAAAGGCTGTTAACAATGTGGTATTGAACAATCAACAAATTTCTCTAACTGCTCAACAACAAGCAGTGGCCATTAAACAAGTAGTGGAGGCGATGAACACCCTCAACCTAGCGGCAAAAGAAACAGCTAGTGGTATTACTCAAACCAAAGTAGGCACTCAACAATTGAACGATGCAGCCCAAAATCTCAATTCAATTGTCTAAAGGGTGCTCAGTGTTTTGGGCTAGCAGATTAGCCATTGATAGCATTGAGTCATGAATTGATCTGGCCGCCCTCGCAGCTTGTCAAACCTGCGGCATCCAAGTCAATCGATTTTAGATTTTAGATTTTAGATTAAAGAATTGAAGCATTGACTTGCGCGAGATAAATACGTTCGGC
>NZ_JAUBOV010000094.1:0-25916 GCF_036700405.1 Microcoleus sp. T3_D1 | reverse complement strand
TTTTCTTGTTTTCTTGACCCTACATTAGATTCTTCTGAGTCCTTGTGTCAAGCCTAATTGAGATGCTCTTACCCTGCATCTGCACCCAAGGTAACTAAAGTTTTAGTTTTCCCATTTAACTCGCGAATGGCTTGTTCTATTTGACTCCAAGTAGGACTTTCTATTAAGTCACCTTCATCCTGGTTGTCAACCCAATTTTCTGCTGATAGGTTTAATACAAACATTATCGCCTGATTATATTTGGAGTGCGATCGCTCTCTTCTTCATCCGCGTTCATCAGCGTCTATCCGCCTGCATCTGCGGTAAAAAAAAGGGCGATCGCTTCTCAATTTCTACCCGCGCACCATCACCCACCAAATTATCCCATAATCCCAGCAAAAAAGTCGATCGTCTCTTTCAACGCTTTCACAAACACATCAATCTCCTCGCGAGTATTGTAAAAATACAAACTCGCCCGCGCCGTAGATGAAACGTTCAAATAGCGGTGCAAAGCTTGCGTACAGTGATGCCCGGAACGAATCGCGACTCCCTCCTGGTCTAACATGGTAGACAAGTCTTGAGGGTGAATTTCTCCCGCAGTAAATGCCGCCAAAGCTGCCCTACCTTCGCCGTTGCTGTCTGGTTGTGGCCCGTAAATTTTGATTTCGGGAATTTGCCGCAATTGTTGGAACAGATAAGCAGTCAATTCAGCTTCGCAAGCGTGAATCTTATCCATGCCAATGTTACTAAGATAATCGATTGCTGCACCAAGGGCGATCGCCTCTCCGATTGCAGGGGTGCCGGCCTCAAATTTGTGCGGCAAATCGGCATAGGTGGAATAATCGAGAAACACGTCAGCAATCATCTCGCCGCCGCCGAAAAACGGAGGCATTTCTCTCAGCAAGTCCAGTTTACCGTACAGAAAACCGATGCCGGTGGGAGCGCACATTTTGTGACCGGAAGCAACCAGCCAATCGCAATCAATTGCTTGCACGTCTACTATCATGTGCGGCACGCTTTGGCAAGCATCAATTAAAACTCTTGCGCCGAAACTGTGGGCAATTTTGCAGATTTCTTTGACTGGACTGATGCAGCCTAAAGTATTAGAAACGTGAACGGTTGAAACCAACTTAGTTTTATGGGAAATCAGGGTTTTAAACTGTTCCAAATCAAACTCGTTAGTTTCGGTTAACTCCACAAACTTCAGCACTGCACCGGTTCTTTGAGCAATCATTTGCCAGGGAACGAGATTGCTGTGGTGTTCCATTACCGACAGGATAATTTCATCTCCGGCTTGCAGATTGCTCAAACCCCAAGAATAAGCAACCAAATTAATCGCTTCGGTGGCGTTGCGAGTGTAAACAATTTCTTGCCGCGACGCGGCATTTACAAACGCCGCAACTTTGTCTCTGGCACCTTCGTAAGCATCAGTCGCTTTGGCGCTGAGAGTGTGAGCGCCGCGGTGGACGTTTGCATTGTATTTCTCGTAGTAGTCGCGCCAAGCATTGATGACAGCTAGGGGTTTTTGAGAAGTAGCTGCATTGTCTAAATAAACTAGCGGTTTGCCATTTACTTTTTCATTCAAAATAGGGAAGTCGCCGCGAACTTTTGATGCGAGGGTTTTTTCTTGAATAAGTGTCATAATTTTTGAAGTTAGTGATTTGTCGTTGGGTGGGGGCGGGTTTACGAGATTGTTGGTTTTAGGCAATTATTATTCGTGAAACCCGCCCCTACAGGCTGTTAAAAATGGTGCAAGATGTGGTAGGGACACAGCAGTGCTGTGTCCTCATCTTTATGAGTTATGCTTGGATCGCCATGCAGGTAGAAAGCATTTTCGCCACCCCAAGAATCGGTAATTGATTGAGCATTTCCGCCGCAAAAGCATCGATTAGCAAATAGCGGCTTCTTTCTAAATCCAAACCGCGACTTTGCAAGTAGAAAAGTTCATCATCTTCTAACTGGCTGACAGTTGCACCGTGGGAACATTTAACGTTGTCGGCGACAATTTCCAACTGCGGTTTGGTGTCTACGCGGGCTCTCGGCGACAGCAACAAGTTTCGGCTCAATTGTCCGGCATCTGTCAATTGTGCGGCTTTGCGAACGAAAACTTTGCCGTTAAATACAGCGCGAGCTTTGTTGCCGACAATGCACTTGTGAAGTTGGCGGCTTGTACCGTGGGGGTGATTGAAATCGATTACACTGTGAGTGTCTGATAACTGTTCGCCAAAGGCTACGGTTAAGCCGTTTAAAGTTGTTTCTGTGGCTTCGCCGCGCTGAAAAACTTCTAAATTGTGCCGCGATATTTTGCCTCCCAAGCTGATAGCATGGCAAGTGTAACGGCTGTTGCGAGATTGTTCGATCGCACTTTTGCCGATATGAACAACTTCCCCACCTTCCCGCTGCAGCCGAACGTGATTCACAGTGGCGTTTTCGCCGACAACAACATCCGTCACAGCATTAGTAAAGGCTGGTACATTACCGATAGTTGCGTAATCCTCAACCAGCGTGACATTGCTTCCAGGCTCAGCTATGACCAAGCAGTGCGGCTGAGACATCGTGGGAGATGCACCAGGCGCTGTCAGGAACAGCAAGTGAATCGGAAGTTCGATCGACATATTGGCCGGCACGAACACCACCGCAGAGTCCGCCAAACCCGCAGTATTCAGCGCCGTAAATACCTCGGTTTGCTGTCTGTGCTTGCTCAAAACATCGCTGATGCGCCCTTGATATTTTTCGGGTACATTGGATAGATTACCTGCGTAAAAGTCGAGCGGCAAATTCGGCAAAACCAACGACTCCACCGTTGACAAATCCGGCGCATAAAAACCGTTGACAAATACCAATCTTAATGGTAAATCATCCCTATTTTTCACTGGCATAATGATATCAGCCAGCTTAACTTTTGACTGATTGCTCTGCGGTATATGAAAAGGAATTTGCAACACCGACGACAAATCAGTAAAGCGCCATTCTTCATCCCTCACCGTCGGAAAACTCGAAGCAAGCACGTATTCCCTCGCCGCCTCCCGCAAATCCTGCAACCCGTAAGCCGCACTTTTGCTATTAGCAACCTCCAAATTGCCGCACTGATTAACCAAATCAGTCAAAAACATTTCCCTACTAGCAACTTGCGTATTCATCATCGCGCGCCTACTCCTGCTGCTTCCTCTTCCACAACCCAGTCATAACCGCGCTCTTCCAATTCCAGCGCCAACTCTTTCGGGCCAGTCAAGATAATTCTGCCCGCTTCCATGACGTGAATAAAATCAGGAATAATGTAATTCAGCAACCGCTGATAGTGAGTAATCACCAACATCGAATTCTCAGCAGTTGACAACTGATTCACACCGCCGGCGACTATCTTAAGAGCATCGATATCCAAACCCGAATCAGTCTCGTCCAAAATAGCTAACTTCGGTTCCAACAACGCCATTTGCAAAATTTCATTCCGCTTTTTCTCACCGCCGGAAAAACCCTCATTAACGCTGCGGCCTAAAAAAGAATCATTCATCTTGACAATATCCAGCTTTTCCTCGATTAAATCTTGGAAGTCAAAAGCATCCAATTCTTCCAACCCGCGATGTTTGCGGTGAGCATTGTAAGCCACGCGCAAGAAATCCAGATTGCTAACGCCAGGAATTTCTAAAGGATATTGGAAAGCTAGGAACACCCCAGCTAAAGAGCGTTCTTCCGGCGCTAATTCCAGCAAATTTTGACCCAAAAATGTCACTTCTCCGCCCGTTACCGTATAAGCAGGATGACCCGCTAATATCTTGGATAAAGTGCTTTTTCCCGAACCGTTCGGGCCCATAATCGCGTGAATTTCACCCGATTTAATTTCCAGATTCAAACCCTTAAGGATTTGGGTATCTTCCACATTCGCAGTTAAATCGCGGACGGATAGCACCACTTGACTATTTTCTACAATCATCTATTTTTGTCCTTTTCCTCAATGCACTTTACAGTTTTTTCTTCTCGTTGCTAGGCTGTACCCAGTGGTGACAATTTAACGTTAAACCGATAGTCCGCCAGGGAATGAATTCCCTGTCTCAAAGCTAAAGTCCTCTGAAGAGGACTGAGAAGAAAATTTTTAAACTCATTAGTCCTGTTTAGAGGAGTTTAGCTAAAAGCCCCGTGGAATTCATTCCCTGGCGGACGGGGAGCTTAAGTTGTCACCGATGGACTCGGCATGGAAGGGTTTATCGCCCACAAAAATTATCCGACACTTCCTTCCAGCTTCAGACTCAACAGCTTATCAGCTTCCGCCGCAAATTCCATCGGTAACTGATTGAAAACATCTTTACAGAAACCGCTAATCATCATCGAAATAGCATTTTCTGCGGAAATTCCCCGCTGTGCGAAGAAGAACAATTGCTCTTCCCCAATCTTAGAAGTAGAAGCTTCGTGTTCCACTTTAGCAGTGTGGTTCTGCACTTGAATATAAGGGAAAGTATTCGCTTGAGCGTTATCCCCAATCAGCATCGAATCGCACTGAGAGTAATTGCGAGAGCCTTTAGAGTTAGGCCCCATTTTCACTAAGCCGCGATAGCTGTTGGATGAATTACCCGCCGAAATTCCCTTAGAGATAATCGTGCTGCGAGTATTTTTACCAATGTGGATCATTTTGGTGCCGGTGTCAGCTTGCTGCTTGTTGTTTGTCAGCGCTACTGAGTAGAATTCGCCTACTGAGTTGTCGCCGACTAACACGCAACTGGGATATTTCCAAGTAATCGCGGAACCGGTTTCTACCTGCGTCCAAGAAATCTTAGAATTGACTCCTTGACACAAACCCCGTTTCGTCACGAAGTTGTAAATGCCGCCTTTGCCGTTGGCGTCGCCAGCGTACCAGTTTTGCACTGTGGAGTATTTGATGTCGGCATTGTCCATTGTTACCAATTCCACGACGGCGGCGTGCAGTTGGTTGGTGTCAAACATCGGCGCGGTGCAGCCTTCTAGGTAAGACACAGAACTGTTTTCTTCTGCGACAATTAGTGTGCGCTCGAACTGGCCGGAATCTCCGTTGTTGATGCGGAAATAGGTTGACAATTCCATCGGGCATTTGACGCCTTTGGGAATGTAAACAAAGGAACCGTCGCTGAATACGGCGGAGTTGAGGGCTGCGAAAAAGTTGTCGCCGACTGGTACGACGCTGCCAAGATATTTTTCTATTAGTTCGGGATAATCTTTGACGGCTTCTGAAATGGAACAGAAAATAACACCATCTTTGGCTAACTTTTCTCTAAATGTTGTGGCAATTGAAACGCTGTCGAAAACGGCATCGACGGCGACATTTCCCAGCCGTTTTTGTTCGGAGAGGGGAATGCCGAGTTTCTCGAAGGTTTCTAGGAGTGTCGGGTCTACTTCGTCCAAACTGTTGAGCTTTTTGGGCTTTTGTTTGGGGGCGGAATAGTAGATAATTTGTTGGTAGTCGATCGCGGGATAGTTGACGTGAGGCCAGGTGGGCTCGGTCATTGTCAGCCACTTGCGGTATGCTTTGAGGCGGAATTCCAGCATGAATTCCGGTTCGTTTTTCTTGGCGGAAATCAGGCGGACTACATCTTCGCTTAAGCCGCGGGGGATGGTGTCTGACTCGATGTCGGTGACGAAGCCGTATTTGTAGGGCTGGTTGACTAGGGTTGTGACTGTAGAGCTCATTAATTTTGCGCTTTCGAGTGTTCTGGATATGTCTCTCAAAGATGGCAGACGCGGAACTGTCGGGGGCCCGGCGAGTTCTGGGGGCTGCAAGGGGAAGTTAAACAACGGGTTTGTTGCTTTAGTATATTTTAAGCTACATTAACAACAGTGATATTGTCAAAGTCAAATTAATAATTTTTTGTGAAGATGATGGAGACTACTCAGCAGACTTCCACGAAACAAGACATCCTGCAATATTTGCTCAAGGGGGGGCAGGGGACGGCTCTTGAGTTGGCGGAGTCTTTGGATATGAGCCCGCAGGCGATTCGCCGTCACTTGAAGGATTTGGAAGCGGAGGGGCTGATTCAGTATCAGTCGGTTCAGGCTGGGATGGGGCGGCCGCAGCACATTTATGAGCTTACCAGTCAGGGGCGCGATCGATTCCCGAATCGTTACGGTGATTTTGCAGTCTCTTTTCTGGATACGTTGGCGGAAACCGTCGGCCGCGAGCAAGTGATTACTATCTTGCAAAAACAGTGGCAGCGCAAGGCTACGGAGTATCGGCGGCTGGTGGGTGCGGGTTCGCTGCAAGAGCGGGTGACTAAGTTAATGGAACTCCGCAGGGCTGAAGGCTATATGGCTGAGTGTTATCCTGTAGAATCGGTAGAGGTTGGGATCTGCGATCGCGCTGGTTTGGGCGATCGATTTGTGTTGATGGAACACAATTGCGCGATTTCTAATGTTGCTGAAACTTTTCCGAGTGTCTGCGGTAATGAGTTGGAAATGTTTGCAGCGGTTTTGCCGGATTGTATTGTGGAGCGAACTCACTGGATTATTGATGGGGAACACCGCTGCGGTTATTTGATTGCCAGAAGGAAGGAAGAAGTTCGGCAACAGGCAATGTACGGGATTTAAGGGATGTCACGCATGGAAGTTCGACAACGGATGAGTGTAAGGGATGTCACGGATGTCAGGGATTACCAATTACCGATTACCGATTAGCAATTACCAATTTTTAATATATGGAACCGCTAGCAGATTTTTTAAAGCCGGAAGAGTGTGCCGAAGTTGATATGGCGCTGCTGTCGTCGAAGGAAAAGTTTTCGGCGCGGCTGGCAATTTATGCTTTGAGGGTGCTCAAGCAAATTGCTGGGGAGACTGGGAAGCCGGTGGCTGAGGTGACTAATGGGCAGGTGATGGATTGGATTAAGAATGATGAGAGTATTAAAGGGTCGATCGAACTTGATGCGAGTTTTGAAAACTTTTTTACGAATTTGGTAATTGCGTCTTTGCGGCCTTTGAGGCAAATTGCGACAGAATCTGAAAGCCCGATCGAACAATTAACAGTTAAGCAGGTCGTGGCGTGGTTTGTGAAGGACGGGAAGATTCGCAGAGAGCAGGGAACCGAGGCGGCTTTTTTGGATTTGTGAGTTAAAGGTCGATCGGTCGCACCCCCAAACTCTGCCTCAAACCCCGATAATTCCAGCGGTTTCGGGCGATCTAAAAAAAGTTTTGACAAAGGGGTTGACAGCCTGGGGAAAACTTGATAAGGTAATTAAGTCGAGCGAAAGAGATGCAGCGCATCAAACTTAGCTCAAGCTTAATGCAGACACAGGATTAAAAGTTTTCAAAGCTTTCCTGGTGCTTATGATGTAATGGAACCACTCCGATCCATCCCGAACTCGGTTGTTAAACGTTGCTATGGCGAAGATACTCGGCGGGTCACTGCCCGGTAAAATAGCTCAGTGCCAGGTTAATAATAAATTAAAGCTCTTTTCCCGCAACAACGGAAAAGGGCTTTAGTTTTTTGGGGAGTTATTAGGCATCTACACAACAGCAAGTCTTGGGCCATTTGTAGAAATCTCAATATTCTCGGCTAGGAACAGATGTTGGGTCGATCGAACTTGATGCGAGGAAAGGAAAACTTTTTTACGAATTTGGTGGTGGCGTCTTTGCGGCATTTGAGGCAAATTGCCACAGAATCTGAAAGCGCGATCGAACAATTAACAGTTAAGCAGGTCGTGGCGTGGTTTGTGAAGGACGGGAAGATTCCCACAGAACAGGGAACCGAGGCGGCGTTTTTGGATTTGTGAGTTAAAGGTCGATCGGTCGCACGCCCAAACCCGGCCTCAAACCCCGATAATTCCAGCGGTTTCGGGCGCTCGAAAAAAACTTTTGACAAAGGGGTTGACAGAGAGGGGGAAACTTGATAAGGTAATTAAGTCGAGCGAAAGAGATGCAGCGCATCAAGCTTAGAATTAAGCTAAACGCAGACACAGGATTAAAAGTTTTCAAAGCTTTCCTGGTGCTTATGATGTAATGGAACCACTCCGATCCATCCCGAACTCGGTTGTTAAACGTTGCTATGGCGAAGATACTCGGCGGGTCACTGCCCGGTAAAATAGCTCAGTGCCAGGTTAATAATAAATTAAAGCTCTTTTCCCACAACAACGGAAAAGGGCTTTAGTTTTTTGGGGAGTTATTAGTCATTTGCTTTAGGGTTCGGCGGTTGAAACCGCTACGAAACAAACGAAGTCCGCCTCCGGGGACTAAAGAATAAAGAGGTTATTAAATCAGGATTTGGTATCATCTCCTGCAAGCATCGCTCATGAACTAGCTCTTGCACAACCATCCGCCTTGGACTAAAGTTAGTTTATGGACTTAGTTTTTTAAGAGCATGGAAACTGTAAATATCCATGTGAATTAGGAATTTAAAATTTTAATTTATTGGACAAGAAAGAGTGAAACCTATTAGACTAACTAATCATGCCCAGGAACAAGCGATTGAAAGAGGTACCAATGAAGCCGAAATTATTGATACCATTATGACAGGTAATCGACAACTTGCTAAAAATGGTAGGTACAAATATCAAGCTACTTTTCAGTATAATAATGATTGGCAGGAGAAGTTCTATTCTCTCAAGAAAGTAGTACCGATTGTTGCCGAGACTGATACTGAGTTAGTTGTTATCACAGTGTATACATTTTATTTTTGAGGTAAAAGTTTATGAAGATTAGTTATGATTCCGAAATTGATGCTCTCTACATTAGGCTTGTAGAAGGTAAGCATCAGTGTCGCACTTTACAGTTAACTGACGAAATTGCTTTAAATATTGGCGAAAATGAGTTATTGGTAGGGATAGAAGTTTTAGATGCTACACAGGTTTTAGGTAGTGGAAATGTACCTAATGTAGTGCTAGAAAATATAGCTTTTACTGTAGCTTAAATAGGGAAAGCAATCGCTACCTGTGTAAATATAAGTAAGGAATGAGAATTAAATAACTTCCACAAGTTTGTGGGATGGGCGTCCCGCCCGTCATTTTTGGACGGGCGGGACGCCCATCCCACAATAACAATTAAAATTGTAAGTTATTTAATTCGCGATCCTTAGTAACGAGAAATATATGAAGAAACCCGGTTTCTCAGATCAGCGTGAACAAGTCATAAAATCTTAAAAATGTCATAAATACAAGAGATTGCTTTCCTGCGATCGCATTGACATACTTATGTATTTTCACTGGCGTAGGGTGCGTAGGAAACATTTTACTTAAACGTAGGGTGTACCGTACTCCCGGCGCACCTCACCTCTGAGATTAAATATTATTAATATCCAGCAAGGATCGCTTAAGATGTAATTATATAGTTAAAACCAGGAGTGACAAGATGTTTTGTAAAGATAGAGTTAAGGGCATTAAAGGAGTAGTTCTAGTTATGGCGGGGATTAGTGCGATAGGCTTTTTGACCGCCTCAGCAGAAGCAACTGCACTAAATCAACCGATTGACCCAGTTCGGGCGATCGCACCCAACACTTTGGGCAATAATCAACCGCTGCAAATTGCTCAAGTTGAGGGATGTCCGAGGGCCCAAATGGTGCAATTTTTCGCAACGGCCAACTTTTCTATATACATTTGCAAAACCCAGGAAGGCGATATTTTTTACCGCGGCGTCAGCAAAATAAATGGCACCCAAATCAATGTCATGCAAGTAACAGCAGGTGATGACGGAAGTTATGAAGCGACTAACGGCAATATTATCTACTCGATTAACCCCGATCGCCTGCAAGTCCGCCAGAATGGTAAGGTAATTTTGACCGAAGCTGTCATTAAGTAGCACTAAGTGTTATTCAACGATCGATCGGATTAATTTAGGGTACATTTTATTAGCTGAACTCAAACAAATTGCAGATTATTTCAAAGTTAGGCATAATTATAAGAATAAAAGTCTGTATTATCAAAAGAGCTATCGGATTATGCCTTACAGTCAATTCACAATTACTAGAGCTAAAAAAGACTTTCAGTTAACTATCGTGGAGGAAACTCGGTTTTTTCCAGAGGTAGAATCAATTAATCCCAGTCCGAGATTGAGTAGCGAATTAGAAGATTTGCCTTGGACGATCGCAGTTGGTTCAGAAAAAGCCAGATCGGAAGCCATTGTCTACCCAGTTTTGCAAGAAGTCCGGCGCTTGATGAACCGCCAAATCAGTTTATTTTCGGGACGGGAATTCAATGTTGACCCCAGTTGCGATCTCACCGGATACGTGGATTTTTTAATTAGCCGATCGCCCGAACAGCTTACCGTAGAAGCACCCGCGATCGTAGTTGTGGAAGCAAAAAAAGCCGATCTGAACGAAGGTATCGGTCAATGTATTGCTGAAATGGTAGCGGCACAGCGCTTTAACGAAGCAGCAGAACACCCGATCGCCACTATTTACGGTTGTATCAGCAGCGGCACTCAATGGCGTTTTCTCAAGCTTTCAGGAACAACAGTGACGATCGACCTTACCGATTATCCACTGCTTCCCGTGGAAACGATTTTAGGATTCTTGGTGTGGATGGTTCAACAAGATTAGCTAGATTTAACTAATTCAGTAAAAAATAGGATTTCCCACGAAACCCAAAGTTTTTAGAACTTGCTTGAAAACCTCGCTGTCAACTGTCAACTGTCAACTGTTTGTTCAAATATCTTTCAATTAGGACGATCGCCACAATATCGTCCACTGGCCGCGGCGGAGTCCGCATCCCCTGGGGAATCAAGCGCGAAAGTCCAGTCGGAGGGTACATTTGCCAGTAGCGTTCCTTGGCTTCTAAACTGCTGTACCTCTCGTCCACCCGAACAATTTTGAGCGCAGGCGACAAACTCTGCGTCAATTTTTGTTTCCAACTCTTAGAAGTCGTTTGATCTCCGATTACCAATAACTCAATGGGAAACTGTTCGCACAAAGATTGAATAGTAGAAATTGCACTCTCGGAGGGTACAACTTGATGGTAGGAGACATTGTTATCTGTACTCATGACGGCGATACCGCACTTGTCTTTACCTGGATCGAAACCTAAAATCATATTTATTAGTTCTGAGTTAATAAGTTTGTAGTTGCGCTGTTGTAGTCGAGGAAACCCATCACCAACCTATATCTAATCTGATACTTGCATTCTTGAATGTCTCAAAATCTTTGCGGGCGATCGCACTTATTTTGCTTGACTTTTTTGCAGGATTGACATATTATATCATCATGGGAATCCGTGCGACCATATAATGCCTAAAATCAGAAACCGGGTTTTTGCCATAATCTTTACTTCCCGTTTTAATTTATCGAAAAAACCCGGTTTCTTTGACTCCCCGCGCAAAAACCCGGTTTCTCTCACCCCTGTGCAGGCGGTGCGTCGCTATGAAATTGTCGATTTGATTTGCAAATTGCAGATGGCGACGCACCCTACTATTTTGAATCGCGTGCAAAGATGAGTGCAAAAAAAAATTAAAGCGCGCTGACGCACGCAAAAGGGGAAAGATGAAATAGTGCAAAGGGAAACAGGATAAAGGGCAAAGAAGAGTCCTCACAGGGAAGAGGAGAAAACCGGAATCCGCAGCAAAGCAGCAACGCGAAAACCCAAATTATTCCTGTTCACGTAGCCCCCAAGAGTGTAGGATCGGTTGGCAGCACGGCAATCGACCGCATCGTAGTCCCACGAACCTCCACGACGCACTTGATTAGGAGAACCGCTTGTGTCCCAAGCGCTACCGAAAGAGGGTGCGCCATCGTAGTTATCATGCCAGTAATCCTTACACAATTCCCAAACATTGCCGTGCATATCGTACAAGCCAAACCCATTTGGGGGAAAACTTCCCACCGGAGTAGTTTCTCGGCGGTCAAGTCCTTTCGGCGCAGAAGCGTAAGGATAATAGCCCTGATAATTCACTAAATCTGGAGTAATAGTTTCCCCGAAGTGAAAAGCTGTTGTCGTACCGGCTCGACAAGCATATTCCCATTCGGCCTCACTCGGCAAGTTATAGTTTTTCCCTGTTTTCTCCGACAACTGCTGACAGAAAGAGCGCACAGCCCCCCAACTTACTTTTTCTACAGGTCGTTTCGCACCTCGAAATTCCGATGGGTTATATCCCGTCACTGCTTCCCACTGTTCTTGAGTGATGGGGTATTTTCCTATATAAAAAGTTGGTATAGTTACTTGATGCTGCGGACGTTCGTGATGCCCGCTACCTGCCTCTGTTGTTGGCGAACCCATCATAAATGTGCCTCCGGGAATGTAAACCATTTCGAGCACAACTCCATTACCTAAGTCTTCTCTGAAGTAATGAGCAGAAGACTTTCTACGACTGTTTTCTTTTCCATAGGCATCGACTGTGATGACATCAAATTCAAATACAGGGAGATAGTCTTGAAACGGAGGTTTAGTCTTTAAATCATCTCTATCTTTCAGGAGTAAATAGGCAGCGAATTTCACCTGCATCGATTCATCCTGCAATGCTTGAATTATCAAATCTAAACCTGCTTCTCCATATTTCAGTGCTTCAGAGAGGGCGGCGATTCTCACTTCGACAATGGGTGAGGCTAAGCGGCTTTTAACACCGGGTATGCCTCCGAGTACCGCAGCATCTATGGGAGGAGGATTTTGACCGCCACGGACGGCATCGTATTCTCTGGGTTCATTTTGATTGTCTGACATTACACCGCACGCTCCTGCATTTTAATTGAGCAAAATTTTGTTGTGTGATGCCAATATCTCAGAGTTCGATTCTTAGTTTCTCTACTTTGCTCTCTTAGCGGTGCGGTGCGTCGCTGTTAGATTATTGGTGGTGCTTCCAGATTTTTGGTGGCGACACACCCTACTAATTGGGTATGGTGCGTCGCTGTGAGATTGTTGGTGGTGCTTCCAGATTTTTGGTGGCGACGCACCCTACGATTGCTATATATATGGCGGCACGGATTTCCATGATTAAATGATATGTCAAGGGCGCGAAAAAGTCAAGCAAAATTGTAATTCTATCGCCCAAATTTTTTGCAATAATTCGATAACTCGATCGCACTTATTATTTAACTTTCACATCTGGGCCGCCCGGTGGTTGTTGTCCGGTGCGAAAAACAACGACTCCGTTTTCAAGAGCAACTAAATCTATTTTAAGCGGGCCGGCGATGTAAGTGACATCTGCAGCGATCGCCTGAACATCCAGCGGTTTATCGTACTGCTGCAAGCGCTCGATAAAACCAGCTAAAGTTTCAACCTGATTGTCGGCCACTTGAACTCTACCGCCGACAACGCCGATCAGGCGAGCGCGAAATTGACAAGCTTCTATCAATTGCAGCAACTGCTGCCGCACCTGTTCGTCGGTCAAAGTCACCGGATCGACAGCAACCCCTGCAATCACATCTCCAGCCCGGAACACAACTCGATTGATTTCTGCTTCTGCAAATACCTTAATTAGCTTTTCTTCCCGCAGGTAATTAGCGCCGGCAACAATCCGCACCACGTAGTCTTGACCGTCTTTAATCTGACTAATTAGTTGATCGATTTCTGCTTTAGTAATTTGAATAACCTGGTCCCTAACCTTGGTATTTTCCGGCTGCATGAGTCCGACGGTGGTTTTATTTGCTTCTTGCAAAAGTCGATCGATCGCGCCACTTGCCATACCGGGTTCGATAATGCGAACGACGCCAGCAGCTAAAATTTGACCGCGCCTGATGGCAACTGTACCCTCGCGGATTGCCTGAAAGTCGCGTTCCAAAATTTGCACTTGTTGCTGCAAGACAGTTTGTTGCTGTTCGAGTTGGGCTTGTTGCTGTGCCAAGGTTTCTAGGAGTGCTTCCCTCTCGGCAATTACTTTGTCGCGCTCGACAATTGTTCGATCGCGCTCGGCGAGATTTTGCATTCGCTGGGCAATTTCCTTGTCTCGCTGGGCAATTAGTTCGTTGCGATCGACAATTTCCTTGTCCCGCTGGGCAATTTCTGCGTCTCGCTTGGCAATTTCTCGATCGCGCTGGGCAATTTGAGTTTTTACCTGCTCTCGCTGCTCGATTAACTGTTGGCGCTCTTCTTGCAGTTGGGCGATTTCCGAGCCTAAAGTCGTTTTTTGAGCAGAAACTGTTTTCAATTGGTTCTCGGTGCGATCGAGCTGAGCTTGTGTAGTCGATCGAATCGTTTCAACCAGTTTCAATTGTTCTTCGGTGCGGGATTTAGCTGCTTCCACACTGCTGAGCTGTTCTTCAGTCTGAGATTTAGCCGCTTCTACCTGACTTAACTGCTCTTCAGTTTTAGACTTGGCTGCTTGCACGCTGTTGAGCTGGGCCCGCAGCGAGTTTAATTTTGTTTGCGTCCGAGCTTGCTCGGCATTAGCTGCTTGGAGGGATTGATTAATTTGCTCTAAATTGGCTCTAGCTTGCGCTTGAGCGGCTCTGGCTTGAGCTAATTCAGTTTCAACTCGATTTTTTTCTTCAGTGGCCTGGTTGATTTCTCGGCGGGCGTTGTTGAGCCTTTTTTGAATCTCGTCTATTCTAAAAACTCCGGTTCGCAGCGGCTTGCTAGTAGCAAACAAAATGCCCAGAGTAATTGCTGACAGGATGCTGCCGGCCATCACTGTCACAACAACCGCAGTATCGCGGGGGCGAAGTTTGAATAAGCTCAACCTTGCCTTGCCGACTTTCGTCCCAAGGCGATCGCTGACAGTGGCGATCACACCCCCCAACACTAAAATTACAAATACCAGGATGTATCCAGCAGTCATTCCGATTTTAAATTTTGGATTTTGGATTTTGGATGGAATCTAAAATCCAAAATCCAAAATCCTATACTTTCTCGGCATCAAGTGAATTGCTGGCTTAGGGCGACCGGGTTGTGGACTGTGATCTTTTTCTTGTGGATCGAGATCATGGTTTCTTGTCTGAGATCCCCCAGCAAACGAGTTACAGTTACCCGTGTCGAACCGATCGCCTCGGCGATCGCTTGGTGGGACAGCTTCAAATCTATCGTAATCCCCTCTGTACCGGGCACGCCAAAATCTCGGCACAGAATCAGCAAAAAGCTGACGAGTCTCGAACCCATATCTCGGTGGGCCAGCGTTTCGATCATCATCTCGGTTTGCAAAATCCGAGACGACAGTCCCCGCAGCATCACCATCGACAGTTCCGGGTCTTCCTTGAGCGCTTTCTCGACTTGTTCGATCGGCAGCGAGATCAATTCCACCGGCGTAAAGGCTACCGCGTGGTAAAACCTGTCCGATCGGTGTCCCGTAATCAGAGACAGCACCCCAAATACGCTATTTTCGCGCAGGAGGGCGACTGTAATTTCTTCACCTGCTTCGTAAACCCTGGAGAGCTTCACAGCACCTCTAATGAGAACGTAGACGCGCTCAGCCGGGTCTCCAGGGAAAAAAATTGTCTTGCCCCGTTCAAAGGTTTCCACAATGGGTGGAAACGCCCCGCCGCTGATTTGGCGGAACACGGCTGCTAGCGGTCTATCATGCGTCACGACTAGATCCTTTGTACTAATCAATACTTTATAACTTGCCGATTAACCTTATTGAGTAAATATACTGCCCAACCTCCAATATCCAACGATTCTGTTACTTCCATCTAATGTTAAGGTAAACACGCACTGTATGATTAAATCTAGCCCTTCTCTTAACTTTTTCAATTCCGCCCCCATGTAGCTCCACAGCAAAATTAATATCAATTGTGTCTCAATTGTGTCTCAATTGTGTCTGAATCAGTTAAAGCTGAATCAGTTGTGTCTAAACTGGCGGGGTTGTCGCAGAGAGCCAATGAGAACGGTGCAAGTTGCTTCTAGAAGAAATACAGATGATAGATTTGACCGGAAAAAATGCTCTTGTTACGGGCATTGCCAACAATCGCTCGATCGCCTGGGGCATCGCTCAGCAGCTCCACAAAGCTGGGGCCAACCTCGGCATAACTTATTTGAAGGACGAGAAAGGCAAGCACGAGCGCAAAGTCGCTGAACTGGTGGAACCGCTCAATCCCAGTCTGTATTTGCCCTGCAATGTCCAAGACGAGAGCGAAATTGAGTCTACTTTTCAAACCATCGCCGACAAGTGGGGCAAGTTAGATGTCCTGATCCACTGTCTGGCTTTTGCCGGCAAGGACGAGCTGTCAGGAGATTTCACCAACACCTCGCGCCAAGGTTTCTCCAATGCTTTGGATATTAGCGCTTATTCGCTGGTGAGGCTTTGTGCTGCTGCTAAACCGCTGATGGCCGAGGGCGGCAGTATTGTGACCCTGACTTATTTGGGCGGCGTTCGGGTAGTTCCTAACTATAATGTAATGGGAATTGCTAAGGCGGCTTTGGAAATGAATGTTCGCTATCTGGCTGCTGAACTCGGCCCGTTAAATATTCGGGTAAATGCGATTTCTTCTGGCCCGATTCGGACTCTGGCCTCGTCAGCAGTTGGCGGTATTCTGGACATGATCCACCACGTTGAGGAAGTGGCGCCGCTGCGGCGGACGGTGACTCAGCAGGAAGTGGGAAATGCTGCGGCTTTTCTGTGCAGCAATCTCGCTAGCGGGATTACGGGTCAAGTTTTGTATGTCGATGCTGGTTACGAAATCATGGGAATGTAACAGTTTTCGATAATTTTGAGTTATTCAGGGGCGGGTTGAGATCATAAACTTTAACTTTAACAAGTAAGTTTTATCTCGCATCTTCTTGCACCATTTTCAAGAACCTTACGGGGCGGGTTCACCAAAAACTTTCTCCGGTGACAGACAGGTTAAATAAACCCGCCCCCACCCACTCGCATCTTCTTGCACCATTTTCAAGAACCTTACGGGGCGGGTTCACCAAAAACTTTCTCCGGTGACAGACAGGTTAAATAAACCCGCCCCCACCCACCAAAAATCCCTTGATTGACATTGGTGTCTGATGTCAGTTCTATGCAGAACCAGCCCCTCGCTTGAGACTCAACACTAAAAAAATCCCGTTCTCAAATTACTAATTATCAATAACTAATGAATGACCCATTGCAAATTATGGAGATAATCGATCGCCCTTCTGTGCCTCCTGCAACTTCAGTTCAACCAGGTAGGGCCGCCTTGGTGAAACGCACGACACTAGAAACGGATGTCACGGCCAGCCTCAATCTCGACGGTGTGGGAACGTGCAAGGCGTCTACCGGGATTCCGTTTTTAGACCATATGTTGCACCAGATTGCTTCTCACGGATTGATCGATTTGGATGTGCAGGCGATCGGGGATTTGGAGATTGACGACCACCACACGAACGAAGATGTGGGAATTACCTTGGGCCAAGCCCTAGCAAAAGCTGTCGGGGATCGATCGGGCATTTCTCGCTTCGGACATTTCATCGCACCTTTGGATGAAGCTTTAATTGAAGTAGTGCTAGACTTTTCGGGACGGCCTCACTTAAGTTACAACTTAGAAATTCCCAACCAGCGGATCGGCACTTACGATACCGAATTAGTGAGAGAATTTTTTTCGGCCGTGGTGAACCACACTCAAATGACACTGCACATTCGACAGTTGCAGGGCGGGAATTCTCATCACATTGTAGAAGCGGCGTTTAAAGCATTTGCGCGAGCTCTGCGGATGGCAGTGGAAATCGATCCGCGGCGCGCCAGTGGGATTCCGAGTTCTAAAGGAGTTTTGTAGTATGGGGTTAGTAGTAGCGTTTGGGCGCTACTACTAACCTGTAAATCAAAATATATCTGCTATATAGTTAAAAACACCTTGACTTCCCTCGCCGTACTTTCCGATAAATTCAGCGATGATTCGATCGCTACACCTTTCTATAGCTTCATCAATAGAACTTTGTGCTAAAACTTGACTAGCCGACTGACGCAACACTTCAAACAGATTCACAGTATAGCGAGTATCTTCACTGACAAAATCCCACAGTTCTCGACCTATTAAAGTGATCATTTCCGAATTGGGCAAAATTTGCTTCAGCAAACCAAGTGTTACAGTTTTATTAGTTCTTTTACCGTAAGCTATACCAATATAAGCGCGATCGCCCTCGTTAATTTTTTCCTCAATTTTGGCAGCCCAATATACTATCTGGTCTTTATCCATATCATTGGGGCCGCTTTTTACCTGTATCCAGCATTTCTCGCCATCACTGGTAGTTTTAATTGCGTCCCATCCTGACTTGCCCGGTGGACTTTCTGCACTTTCAGAGCAAGATATCAATAGTTTTTGAATAAAAAATCCCATTGAAGTGACAATAGACCTAGTAGCAGTCATATAAACATTGAGCCGGACAACTTCTTCGGGAGTGTCCAGATTTAACGCCCTAATTAAAAATGGGTTGGGATGAATTTTCCCTAAAGTTAGATTTTCAACCATAACTAGCTGTCGCCCAGTAAAATCTCGACAAATACTGGCTAAAAAATTTTCAGCGATAGTAAGTTGCAGCGACAGCTTGCCTGAAGATATAAATGCTAAAATGCGTTCAATCTCATCGGGAGTAAATCTGATCGCTCTTTTGCCCGATATGCTGCTGATGCCGTTTCTGAGTGTTGCGGCTTCTAAGTTGAAAAATTCTTCTAACTCCGCAAAGTGACTGGCGAAAGAGCGAGACTTGCTGGCAGGCAATCCTATTTCTTTCTCTAAGACAAATGCTAATAATTCATGAAGTTGCTCTGACACTTTTATTTCTCCTCAACTCTCTTTTAAATATTAGTTAACTGAAAAGAGAAAGCTGTTGACTTATTTCTCTTCCTCTAACTTGATCGCCCTTAATTACCTGACAAAGGTACTTACCGATCGCCTCTCCCAATAATACCGGAACTGCATTCCCAATTTGCCGATATTTAGAAGCAGTTGATCCATAAAAAACCCAATCGTCTGGAAACGTCTGAATTCGGGCGCACTCCCTTACACTCAAAGGACGCAATTCATCGGGATGACACATATCTGTAGCCTTTTGATGAGGACTCGTGGTGACAGTAGGCGACGGTTTCTCCCACGCTAAGCGTCGATAAAAACCCACTTTACCGCCTTCAGATTTATAAGCTCCTCCCATTGCTTCTTGCTTTAATTCGCTGGGTAAATCCCTCCAGTTTTGACCGGCTGTTAACAGGCGCAAATACTTGACGCGACTTTCTGAGTAAGGGACAAATTCTGGTTGAGAATCTACTAAATTTTTTAATCCTTCTCTTAGCGTCAGCCATTTGGGTTTTTTACCAGTACCTTTCTGACTGTAACTTGGGAGCGGCAAAGTAACTGAATCATTACCTTTATAACCAATAAAAATAACTCTTTCTCTAACTTGAGGTACGCCGTAATCAGCAGTATTGAGCAAGTCATACACAACTTCATAACCAATGCGTTTCATCTCTGCCAAAATCACTTGTAAAGCTGCACCTGGCATCTCATCTGGTTCTAATTGCGGGAAATCTAAACCTCTGCGATCGTGAGGTCGATGTCGAAGCGGAGCTGACAGCAATCCCTTAACATTTTCCATGATAAAAAAGCGCGGTTTGATTTCGTCAACAATGCGTATGAAATCCATAAATAAGCTACCGCGCGGATCGCCAACAGACCCCCGTTTTCCGGCTGTGCTGAAAGGTTGGCACGGGGGGCCACCAGTCACTAAATCTACTTCATCAGCGCGCAGAGGCCTATCTAAACCTAAGATTTGTCCGCCTTCTTCTAAGAGAGTTTGGGCGCTGACTTCGCAAATATCTCTCGGTACAGCGCATGGGGATAAGTGAGGACGATTTAGAGAGATAGTTTTGGTAGCATCAGGTTCGATTTCTACTAAACTTACTGTATGAAATCCTGCTTTTTCTAGACCTAAATCTAAACCGTAGGCTCCAGCAAAGAGGCTAATAGTTATCGGTTTGTTTTTAATCACACGTTTAAGCCTCAAGCTTAGATATTGCTGTAATGAAAATTGTACTTTACTAAAATCCAAAAGCAAGAGCATCAAGCATATACTTACCCTTCTCCCGCCCCACTTCTTGATATATATCCAAAAGTTCTTCGTAAGCAGTCTCTCCCCCTATAATATTCCAAAACTCATGTCCCATAATGACAGCTTGTTCAAAGGGCGTGTACTTCCTTGCCACTGACCATTGATAATCTGAACGATTTGGCCCGTAAGGATTGTAAGCCATAGCATAATAAGATTGAGCATCGGGGCGAGACAGTCCGCACAGTAAATGATATCTCAGCAGTCGTTGAATTACCTCCAAGCATTGTCCTTTGTTGGGTTTTGACCCTTTAATTTCAAAGAAAAATTTCCTCCCGTCACGGGATAGCACGTACAAATCTGCTTTGACGGATCGCCTAACTAAATGGTTAGTTTTTTGAGCCTCAAGAACAGCTTCTATCATTTCTTCAAAAGCAGGTTTATTTGCATTTTTGTCTGCTGACTGCTCAAATAGCGCTATCTGACGCTCAATTTCATGGATAGCCTCTATGCTAACTTCGCCAGAAATTTCATAGCTTCTGCTTGCTTCTTGGTGATGTTCCAAAGCAATGAGTTTTGCACATTCTTCATAAGTTGTGCCCAAACGGCTGCTGAAACCTCTTTCAAACTCGTTAATCCGTAGCAACTCTGACGGGACGATCGCAGTTTGTAATAGTTCGGATTGCTCTGTAGAGGATTGGCCTGATAAATATGCTGCTGGAATATCAAGTTTCGCTATTAGCCGTCCTCTGTATTGATTGACAAGGTTTTCGATGAAAACTTCTAAGTATGCTTTGATGATGGCGCGTGTAATTGAGCTAATAGCTGACATTATTTTACTGCAAACATTCTGTTGACTAGACTTGTGACAAAACTGTGAGACAAAATCAAGCTTACTCCCTTATTTCTTAGTCCGCGTAGGCGGACTTCGTTTGTGTAGTTGCGGTTTCAACCGCCGAATGATCTAACCAAAATGGGTCAAGAATCGGAAAGCATCGAGTACATGACTCGCGCAAACGTAAGGCGAAGTATTGTAAAAAGCTTGCCAAGCCGCCGCTTTATCTTCGTCGTATTTACCCGCTCTTTCCGGGTGTTTTCCTTGCCAATTCAGCCGCACCGCGTGACCGACCAATACATCTAAAACGATGTATTCTTCTACTTGCAAATCTGGGTTACGCTGGGCGATCGCCGCCAACTCCATCAGCGCCTCAATATTGACTTGTCGGTATTCGGGTGCGACAATCTTATTCAGCAAATGCTCGATTTGTAGCGCAAAATTCTTTTCACCAGGGGTCATTTCCGATAATATAATATGGCTATCTAACCGATTGCGCCGTTCTAATTTGTCGCCAATTATCAAGCCTTTGCAGTGCCGCAGCAGTCCCCAAACACTCGGATAAAAATCCTTCGGTACGCGATTGACAGTACCTTCCATCTGCCGCTTCCGCCGCCATCCTCCCCCAGGCATGGTTGGTTCTTCAGAAACTGGCACTACTACCCATTCAATATCTTTTTCCGGCTGTTTGACACGCAGGGATTCTTGCTGTTTGAGAATTTGATTCATTTCCTCGTATTCTGTCAACACTTGGCGCAGGCGATTTTTGATTTCAAAGGGACTTAGTTGCATTAAATGTTCGTAAGCTTCATTTTGGGTAACTCCCAATTCGCGAGCAAACTCGCTAGTCAGCAGCAAAATAAAGTAGCTAACTCTCAGTGTCAGCAAACCTTTAAATAACTGCGGTTCGGCTTTAATTAGCAGGCCGAGGTAAATGAGAACTTCTTGAGTTAGAACTCGATCGCGAATGTCTTCTCCACAGAATTGGCGAATTTTGTCCATCACTTCCGTATAAGAACCCGGTTTCGCAATTATCGAATCTTCGCTGTAAGCTTTCCCCACAGCAATCTGTTTTTGCCGCACCAAAATGTCTGTCACCGCATCGGACAAGCTGATATCAACCTTGTCCAGCAAACCTGCGGCATGGCGGATGACTGCCCATTGGATTTTTGATTGCGAACTTTCTCCAGCTTTTGTATAAACTTCGTTGAGCAAATCCACAACTTTAACTGTTTCTTCTGCACCTCCAAATCCTGTATCAAAATTCAATCCTTTGAGGCGAACCAACGTGTGCAGCAACTCAATTTGTTCGTACAAATTTTCTGAATCCCGCAGGCTAGTTAGCAAAAATTGAGTATTAGTCTCGCACTCTAATTTAAATTCTTGCGTGTGACCCAAAGGCCAAGTTTTTTCAGGATTGTAAGTTAGATAGCTGCGCGTTTCTACTGCACCTGTCACCGGAGATTCGGTAAATTCAAAATCGTGCATGAAATCAATTCTTTCGGTGCCAGCGGTCAGCATTAACTGCTTAAGATTTCCGAGTTTAACTGGCGTGTTGTTACAGTGTCCATCCCGGAATTCCTTCATTAATTCTAACAACGCTTCCCGGCCGGTTTCCAGCATCGTGTGAGTCAGCATCAGCGTTACCGTAGGGCGTCCCAACTGATACCAGTGGTGGTGAATGTGAGCTATTTCGCTCTTGATTTGAGCTACTAAAAAATGGTAATCTAAAGTTAAGTAAAACTCTTGTCTGTTCAAAAAGGAGGGGAGAAATACGATCGCCTCTTCGCGAATTTTAAACACCCGAGAAGTTGTTAAACTCCGCAAACGGCGCACGGGGCGGCCACTTAAACCTAATTGGTCGTTGCGTCCAATTTGCGTGTAAATAGCTGATAATTCTTTAGTCTGGCGGACTTGAATTGGTTCTACCTGTTTTGGGGTTTGTGCCGCAATGCCGTTAGCAGCTAATTCTGCTTGCAAATCTTCGTCTTCAGCTAACAGTGCAATTTGCACTAAAGGTTCTCTGTGCGGGCCCACTGACAGGTGCCTTCCCAGCGGGTCGATATCGCCCACTGCGATTAATCCTTCATTTAGCAATTGACCGAGAAAATACAAACTTTGCGCCCAAACTAGGGGAATATTTTCATTGGGTAAGCGCTGCTGGCTGCGGGGATTTCGCTTTTCTGCTTCTATATTTTCGGCGGGGACGTAGTACAATTCGGGTAGTAGCGGGAAACCAGAGCGATCGACTGCTAGAGATTCCAAACGCTGCTGGTACTCTTGCACTTGAGCTTGATTTCCCTGAAATAGGCCGTCCAAGAATAAATAAGTGAAAAATAGCGGCCACTCGCATTCAATGTGCTCGAACTGCCTTAATTCTGTGGGTTCGTAGTGCAGGCGATCGGCATCTTCCAACACTGTTTGGTGTCCGTCGCGCAGAAACCGCTTGCAGCCGTAATTTCCTTGCAATTTGTCAATAATCTTATTTCGAGTCCGTTCTATTAATTCTCGATCTTCAACAGCAAAAGCCGGAAAACTAATCACGCTCAATAAAGCGGCATCTACTTCTTTTGAGCTAGATTCGCGAGGCAAAAGCGATTCCAAAGTTATGCGACTTCTGGCAATTTCGTCTGGCAAAACGTGAATTACCGATGCTTGAGAGCCTTTAATTCCGAACAAATCCAACCCATTTATTGCTTCCAGCGCGGCTTTAGCCATGCCAACTGAACTGGCGTTCAATTCTGCATTGCCTCGATTGATTTTATGACCTCTTTCCCAAATGCCGTAATCCGGCGTGCGGTAGGCTCGACCGATGTAGTAAACTAAATTTTGCACGAAATTGACTTCATCTATTGTAAAAATTACGTGCAGCCCGGAAGCCGTCATTTGAGCAAGAATTAATAAGAATATAGATGTAGCGTCTAACTGTAAATGTCCCCACTGGTCATCCCCGACAACAATACTTCCCGTTTGAGTATTGTATTTAGCGTGCAGCGCATCTAGCGGCGACTGAGTATTTTTAAAATGTTCTACTTTGCTCGATTGCTGCATCATCGCAAACAGCAAGCCGCGCATCAGTTTGACTGTGCTGTGTTCGAGTTCAAAAGTCCTGCCCCGATCGCCATCAATTTTGCGGTAAGCTAAACCCAAACCCCAAACCGCGAGAATGCTGTACACGTTGTCGCGCACCCAGGCATCGGTGTAGTCGCCGTGAGCGTTAACGGCGGTACTCGCCGGCAGCAAACCTGTAATTGGGTTCTGGCGCTTGAGGATGATTGTTTTGATTTGCTCGTAGTAATAATCTAACCTGGTTTGCCGCTGGTTTTTTGCGATCGCCATTTCGTTTTCCTTGTTTTTCCTGATGCGAGTAGATTTGGGGTGAATAGACTTTTAAATATATCAGAGATTAGATTATTTCTCAAGTTATCCAAACACAAGAAGGTAATTGCCATGTCTACCCAAAACCACAATAACAACAGCGTTCCTTTCGTGAAAGTTGTCTACTCTACAGTGAAAATTAATGGTAAAATTGAGCTAGTACCGATGGAATGGTACGCCGACGGCTCTGTCAAAAAAATCGAACGCTAATGCTCGATCGCACTTGGCTGGCAAACTCTAATGAACTTGCGCGACCCGTCGCTTACAAAAAAACCGGTTTCTAGGCCACCGAACGATGACTTAACAGACTCTGGGTGGCACAAATCGGCTTTTTTGCGACCAAAACTGGTCTAGCGGCGATCGCCAATCTAAGCTAATTTAAATAACTAGGTGTGTAGGAATCTCAAAGAAAAAAATATGGATCGATCGCAGCCGCAATTTTCAGTGCTGGGACTACCAGTTCACATATTAGATGATTATGCAGGTTGGCTGATGGAGCGTCTGCATCAAGGGTTAGGAAGTCATGTGGTGACTTTGAATGCTGAAATGGCCATGCAAGCCGAGCAAAATCAGACATTAGCGGATGTAATCCGCAAAGCGGAACTCGTGATTCCCGACGGTTCGGGAGTGGTGCTGTACTTGCGGCTGCGTGGCAAACCGGCCCAGCGCTATCCGGGGATTGAATTAGCAGAATCGCTGCTGCAACAAGCCGGAAAATTGCCTGATTCGGAACCACTATTTTTCTTTGGAGGTTCCCCAGGAGTGGCGGCTGCGGCGGCCAAAACTTGGCAGCAAAAAGTTAACGGATTGTCAATTGCTTCTCAACACGGTTATCTTTCCGCAGATGAAGAGAAAGACTTCCGTGAAAGCCTCAAACAAATGCAGCCCAAACTGATTTTTGTAGGCTTGGGAGTGCCGCGCCAAGAATTTTGGATTGCCGAACACCGACACCTTTGTCCTGATTCGATTTGGGTGGGAGTAGGCGGCAGTTTAGATATTTGGGCGGGGACAAAAACCCGCGCGCCGGCTTGGTTTTGCGACAATCATTTAGAATGGTTGTATCGGCTTTATCAAGAACCTTGGCGGTGGCGCAGGATGTTGGCTTTGCCGCAATTTGCCTTGAAAGCTTTGGGGGATTTTCGAGGGTAAGTTAGGTGTAAGCACGACACTGATTTCTACACGGATCGCGACACGGATTTTTACACGGATACACGAATGAATAGAATCATCTTACTATTTGCCACTGATTAGCGCAATCTGGCTTTAAAACGGAGTCTCTTCTTGACTTCGTTTTTGAGCTTTCAGCCAGTCAGGGACAAATATCCACTGATGGTTGTCGCGAAACTCAGTAGCTTGAGGTGAGGGAAATACACGTCGCGATAGTAGTCTTCTGTCACCAAAATTCATTAATAAACCAATTGGTAAAGCCGTGTGATTCAAGTAAGTAATGACTTGTCCCAAATACTTTTTATGAAGTGTAGCGAAGGCTTTGATTTCCAGAATAACTTTGTTTTCAATAATAAAATCTGGAATGTACAAACCAAGTAATTGCTCGTTGTAGTAAACGGGAAGGTTTTTTTGTGGCTCAAAACCGATTCCCTCTTTTGTCAGTTGTTGTTCGAGTTTTTCCTGATAAATTGCTTCTTTGTAACCTGGCCCAAGCTGTCTGTGAACGGCCATACCTGCACCTATGATCCGATAAGTTAGGTCTTCATGTGGAGCCTGAATCTTTTCGCTCATTTTTTTCTGTCCAATTGTTGAGATGCTTTTTTCCTTATTTTGGCATAGCACCCAAAAAATTCACCCAGACAGAAAAAATTTTTTTCTGGAAAGCACTGCACTACACGGATTTTGACACGGATACACGGATGGTTTGACTCGTCTGAGGTTTAGCTAATTGGCTAATTTGGCTATCCTCC
>NZ_JAUBOV010000093.1:2887-26062 GCF_036700405.1 Microcoleus sp. T3_D1 | reverse complement strand
GTATTGTACAATACGCGAGCGGGGACGCTCGCACTACAATAAAAAAAATGCTTTTTACAAAACTGAGATGCTCCCTACTTACGACTTACGCAATATCTCCATGTAGAGTGCGCCGAAGCACACCTTACCCTTTACCTGTATTGTAGAAGACGAGTGAATAGTTTTTATCTTTATGACCAAGAATTTCTTGATGGTACCCGCCACGTGATTTATCCGTGGAATCAATCCCAAATCTAAAATCTAAAATCCTCACGCCCCCGAATTGATCCGTGGGGTAAATCCCAAATCTAAAATCTAAAATCTAAAATCGAATGACCGCTAATCCAGTATCTGTTAATTCCCATGCCTGCCTGATTTCTCCTGAGATTGGCAAAAGTGCGCTCGCTCCGGCTCATCCTCCATTAAAATTAGGAGTTTTAGCATCAGGAAGCGGCAGCAACTTCGAGGTAATTGCCCAAGCCATCCAAAACAAAGAGCTCAACGCTCAAATCCCAGTATTAATTTACAACAACCCAGAAGCAAAAGCCGCAGCCAGAGCCGAAAAATACGGCATTCCCTCGATTCTCCTCAATCACCGCGACTGCAAAAGCCGCGAAGAATTAGATACAAAAATTGTCAAAACTTTTCAAGAATATGATGTAGAATGGGTAGTGATGGCGGGTTGGATGCGAATTGTTACCGAAGTTTTGTTTGATGCTTTTCCCGATCGCGTTATTAACATTCACCCCAGCTTACTGCCGAGTTTTCCAGGAATTCGCGCCGTCGAGCAAGCACTAGCCGCCAAGGTTAAAATCACCGGATGTACGGTGCATATCGCCCGTTTAGAAGTAGACAGCGGGCCGATTTTAATGCAGGCTGCCGTGCCGGTATTGCCTGAAGATACCGCAGAAACGCTGCACGCGAGAATTCAGGTGCAAGAGCACAAGATTATGCTCGGTGCGATCGCACTTATTGCCGAATCTAATCGAAAATATTGTGACTAAAAACCTTACCAGTGCTGCATCTATCCCCGCATTGCCCGTCAGCGAATCACCCGACACAGGCCCGTCGCTGACAGACTCGAATCGCCTGAAATTAATTCTCAAAGAAAGGCTCAAAAGGAGCATCGGCCTCAAGGGAGAATTCTATCTGCCTTGCTTGCCATCGATGCTAGACGACTATCTTAAATTACTGTCAGACTTCTTAAACATTCTCGGACAAAACATCGACGCTGCCCAAGCCGAAAACTTGCGAACATTAATCGCCAACGCCTTAGCAGAAGGATTCAAAAATTCCCCCCACGCTAATCTAATAGTCTCCTATTTTCCCGCCAATTCCCAAACCGGTTTAGCCGGCGGCATTACTCTGAATACCAAGATTCAAGTCGAATCAATGGCCCAGAAATATCATAGCTGGCCGGATATTCGCCCCGAACCTTTATTCGGCAGCCATCCCGATGCCAAAGTCATCGCCATTGCCGCCGAATTAGGCGAACCGGGAAAAGCACCTATTTTAGATGTTGGTGCGGGCCCAGGGCGCAATAGTTTGCCTTTAGCAAGGTTAGGCCATTCCGTGGATGCGATCGAACTCACACCGATATTTGGCGAGAAACTATCAGCAGCAGCAACCGCCGAAAAGTTGCCGATAAGTGTCACCCAAGGCGATGTTTTAGATCCATTATTGAGGATGAAAACTTATCGGTACAAATTAGCCATTGCTACCGAAGTTCTCTCACACTTCCGCTACCCCGAACAAATTCGTCTTTTCCTCGGTAAAATGTCCGATGCCGTTTTAAGTGGCGGGTTTATCTTATTCAGTGCTTTCTTAGCTGTAGATGGGTACGAACCCGACGAGATGGCAAAACAAATGTCTGAATTGTGTTGGTCTTATCTGATTACCAGAGAAGAATTGCAAGCAGCAATAGAGGGTTTGCCGTTAGAAATTATTTCAGATGAATCGGTGATTGAATACGAACAAAAACATTTGCCTGAATCTGCATGGCCGCCGACACCTTGGTTTGTCAGTTGGGCTAGCGGGCGAGATTTATTTTCGGTGCAACAAACACCGCCGTTAGAGTTGCGGTGGATACTTGTTAAACGCTTGTAGCTAAAATAGTAGCATACGTCAGGATGTAGTTTCTCAATAATTGATAAAATAACGCACTCTAACTCACATCTTGCACCATTCTTAAGAACAGGCAAGATGCCTGTTCCACAAAGATGGAGTTTTATTCTTGTGGGGAGTAGGGGTTGGGCATCCTGCCCGCCCGCAAAAGGCTAGTTGAGAATGGTGCAACATCTCAGATATAACGCACCCTACAACAAATTTTAGCGGTTAAAAATCCAATCCTAAACCTCGGATGCCCGCAATTGTCCGCAGGCTGCATCTGCTTCTAAGCCGCGAGAATACCGCACGCTAACTGCAATTTTCTTTTCCTTCAAAGTCGCAACGAAACTGTTAATTCGATTGGGAGTCGGTCGCTTATATTCAGCTTCCTGAATCGGATTGTAAGGAATCAAATTGACGTGACACTGAAAACCGCGCAAGTGAGTTGCTAACTCGGATGCGTGTTCTGGCAAGTCATTCACACCTGCTAAAAGTACGTATTCAAAACTCAATCTGCGCCCAGTCGATCGCACATATTCCCGACATTCTGCGATTAACTCACCCAAAGGATAAGGGCGGGCGCTAGGAATTAACTCTTCGCGCAATCTTTGATTGGAAGCGTGGAGGCTGACGGCGAGGGTAACTTGCAGTTGATGTTCGGCTAGTTGGCTGATGCGATTGCGAATTCCTACTGTGGAAATCGTGATATTTCGCTGTCCAATTCCGACATCTTGATTCAAACACTTGACAGCAGCTACAACATTATCGAAATTCAGCAGGGGTTCGCCCATACCCATAAATACGATGTGGCTGACTCGGCGGCCAAAATCTTGCTGTACTGTCAAGACTTGATCGACGATTTCGTTTACTTCTAAATTGCGCTTGAAACCGCCTTTCCCGGTAGCGCAAAAGTCGCAGCCCATCGCGCAGCCAACTTGGGCTGAGACGCACACAGTCAGCCGTTTATCGGTGGGAATGCCGACTGTTTCAATGATTTGACCGTCTGCCAATTTTAAGAGATACTTTACCGTGGCGTCTGGTGCGACCGATCGATAGTGAATGGTCGATCGCCCGATCGGGATTTTAGCAACAGTCTCGCGCCACTGTTTCGAGAATACAGAAATATCAGAGATCGATCGCGCACCTTTCTCATAAATCCACTGGTACAACTGCTTTCCCCGATAAGCCGGTTGTCCCTGCTGCTGCACCCACTCCGTTAACTCAGCTAAACTCGCGCCCAGCAAGGGCGGAATTTTACCCGACTCAACAGCCAAAGCAGCAGTCTTGCGAGACTGATTCGCACCCTTGGAATTACCAGAAGAGTACACCTGAGAAACGGAAGTAGGAGACATAGGTCATCAGAAAATTTAAAGCCATCCTCTATATTAAAACTTCTAGACCAAAGCGGCCGTTAATCCTCAAAAAGGCACTTATGTAAAAGGCAGAAGGCGGAATCTCGATCCCCCTAAATCCCCCTTAAGAAGGGGGACTTTAAGAATAATCCGGTTCCCCCCTTAAAAAAAGGGGGTTAGGGGGCTCTTATTGTGGATTCACAAAAAAACTCTAGACAGCAATCTGCCAAATCAAGAATCCAGTTAATATTTGGTAAAATTCCCCAAATATTGCGTGTAAATGACCACCGCCACCTAAAATAAACTCTGTAGTTTGTTCAAGGGTGTGCAAATTTGACAGCTTTCCATCACAATTAATGCAACTTTTATGGTGCTAAATATTCTTGCGCTGCCCTTAGCGTTTCAATTTACATCGCCGGGCCCAATTATCTTTGAACTTGGCCCCGTAGCCATCCGCTGGTACGGGCTGTTGATAGCTTCGGCCGTCTTGATTGGGGTCAGTCTGTCCCAATACTTAGCTCAAAAACGCCGCGTCAACCCGGAATTATTGGGTGATTTGGCAATCTGGCTGGTTTTGGGCGCTATTCCCTGCGCTCGCATTTATTACGTGGCTTTCGAGTGGCAGCAATACGCCCAGAGGCCTGAAGATATTATTGCGATTTGGAAAGGCGGAATTGCCATTCACGGGGCGATTTTGGGTGGCACGATCGCAGCTTTAATTTTTGCGAAAATTCAGCGAGTTTCTTTTTGGCAATTGGCAGATTTAATCGCGCCTTCGGCAATTCTCGGTCAGGCGATCGGACGCTGGGGAAATTTCTTTAACTCCGAAGCTTTTGGCAGTCCTACGGATTTGCCTTGGAAACTCTATATTCCGCCAAACAGCCGCCCGCCCGCTTACGCTAATTTTGAATACTTCCACCCCACATTTCTCTACGAATCCCTGTGGAATTTGACAGTATTTGGGTTGCTTCTGAGTTTATTTTTTCGCGATGTGCAGGGCAAAATTAGCTTGAAAACGGGTGCTTTATTTTTGATCTATATCGCGGCTTACAGTTCCGGTAGAGTCTGGATTGAAGGGTTGCGGACTGATAGTTTGATGTTCGGGCCGCTGCGGACGGCACAGATGGTAAGCTTGACTGGGATTGTGTTAGGGTTGGGCGGGTTAGCTTGGCTTTATTTGCTCGATCGACCTTTACCCGATGTTGTCTCTCCCAATAGCGATCGGGCAAAGATCGCTCCGAAATCCCCAGAGGATCAATAAAAAACCCCAGAGAGGTTAGTCTCTAGGGTTCAAAACCAGGGTGCATCTACCATCTATTACTTCCAACCAAAATAGGTACATCCGGAAGCGTCCGTAAATTTAGCAAATTTGTTAGCAGCAATGAGTTTGACAGAGATTGAAGCCCTAATTCCAGGGGTATACATTGTAGGTGCAGGCCCGGGAGACCCGGATTTGTTGACTGTTAAGGCTCAAAAATTACTGGCTGCAGCCGATGTCATATTATTTGCTGACTCGCTAGTGCCAGAGCAAATTTTGCAGGGGGTACGCGCAGATGCTGAAGTGATCCAAACTGCGGATAAGACCCTCGAAGAGATTGTACCTTTAATGGTGCAACGAGTGCGCGAGGGAAAAAGCGTCGTCCGCCTCCATTCCGGCGATCCCTGTCTCTACGGGGCTGTCGGCGAACAAATGCAAGCTTTGGCCGACGCTGGAATTGGTTTTGAGGTAATCCCAGGAATTAGCGCTTTCCAACTTGCGGCGGCTAAACTTAAAATTGAGTTGACAGTTCCCGGAGTTGTGCAGACAATTATTTTGACGCGAATTAGCGGTCGAACCGAAGTACCGGAACGCGAAGAATTGGCGAGTTTAGCGGCTCATCAAGCGAGTTTGTGCCTGTATTTGAGTGCCCGCCATGTCGAAAAAGCTCAAGCTAAATTGATGGAACATTACCCATCGGATTTGCCTGTAGCGATTTGTTATCGGTTGGGCTGGCCGGATGAAAAAATTGTGCTAGTTCCCCTTGACAAAATGGCAGTTGCTACCCGCGAAAATAATTTGATCAGAACGACAATGTATGTGATTAGTCCGGCGTTGGGAAAATCGGCAGAAGGGCGATCGCGCTTGTACCATCCAGAGCACGATCGGCTTTTCCGTCAGTAGTCAGTTGGCAGTTGGCAGTTGGCAGGCAGTAGGTTGGGTTGAGGGACGAAACCCAACATCCAATTCATGAGTGTTGGGTTTCGTTCCTCAACCCAACCTACAGAAGAAAAACTAATAATCAATAACCAATAACCAAATCACAAATGAAAGACTTAACTCGCCGACAATTTATCATTGTCACCGCATTAAGCGCCGGATTTACCTTAGCAGTTCATCCTATTGCGGCTGCCGTTATCAATACGGATGCTGCTGGTTTAGTTGCAGGTGAGGTAAAAATTCCCGTAAAAGACGGCTCAATTCCAGCCTACAGAGCAATGCCAGCCAGCGGCAGCAATTTTCCAGTAATTTTAGTAATTCAAGAAATCTTCGGAGTTCACGCGCACCTTCAAGATATTTGCCGCCGTTTGGCAAAATTAGGTTATTTAGCGATCGCCCCAGAAATGTTTGCCCGTCAAGGTGATGTTTCTAAACTCACCGAGATTCCCGAAATTATTAGTAAAGTTGTCTCGAAAGTTCCTGACGAGCAAGTTATGTCCGATTTAGATGCAACCGTAGATTGGGCACAAAAGTCAGGAAAAGGCAATACTAATAAGTTGGGAATTACAGGATTTTGCTGGGGTGGCAGAATTGTTTGGCTGTACTCTTCCCACAACCCGAAAGTCAAAGCTGGAGTAGCTTGGTACGGGCGCGTGGTTGGCAATTCTACGGCTTTAACTCCGAAACAGCCGATCGACATTGCAGCAACTTTGAAAGTGCCTGTATTGGGGCTTTACGGCGGCAAAGACGAGGGAATTCCCAACGATACAGTCGAGAAAATGCGGGAAGTTCTCAAAACTGGCAGCAGCGGTTCGGAAATTGTGCTTTATCCAGATGCGCCGCACGCTTTTAACGCCGACTATCGCCCCAGTTACCGGGAAAAAGAAGCTAAGGATGCTTGGAAACGGATGCAAGATTGGTTTAAAAAGTATGGAGTTTCATAATAGTTGTGAGTTGTTAATTTTGACTTAAAACTGGTGTCAAGTTTGGGATCGAAAAAGGCAATATTAGCGAATAGCCCTGAAGACAGTTGGGTTTGTGGGCCCGACATTGGTAAACTGGGCGATGTAGAATTATCGATCGAACAGGTAAGCCCGTGCTAGACGAACAAGCTAAAAAGACCATCTTGCGGAAAATCCCTCACGGATTGTACATCTGCGGTGTCAAAGACGGGGAGGAAGTCAACGGTTTCACCGCTAGCTGGGTGATGCAATCTTCCTTTACCCCTCCCTTAGTTGTCAACTGCGTTAAGCAAGACTCCAAATCCCACGCCATGATCAAAGCCAGCGGTGTCTTTGCTTTGAGTTTCCTAGAAGCGGGACAGAAAGAATTAGCCCAGAAATTCTTCAAGCAGCAGCGCCGCGTTGGCAATAAATTTGAGGATGTAGAATTTTATCCGGGCGCGGAAACTGGTTGTCCGATTATCTCGGATTCTCTGGGTTACATCGAGTGCAAAGTTGTCGGGGCTGTGGAACACGGGGATCACACGGTTTATGTGGGAGAAGTTTTGGCTGCAGGCGTCCACCGAGAAGGCAATCCGTTGCTGCTAGAAAGCACCGGTTGGAATTACGGCGGCTAAAGACCTCTGGCAGTTGGCAACTGGCAGTTGTCAGTTGTCAGTTGTCAGTTGTTAAGGGAGGCGAGTTAAAATTAATAAAAAATCGGCGACAATTTTGTCGGCATTTTCTTCTGTCAAAATTGGTACGTGTACGAAAATACATTTGGTGCTAAGTTGAGAATCTGCAAGGTGTTTTAAAACTGCATAATACAGGGCTTCGCAAACAAATTTTCCTGCTTCGTGACTGATTTCTGTGGCGGCTAAATCAGCGACTAGCGGTTCGAGATTAACTGCTGTTTTCAGAATGTCGCTATCGCAGCAAGCGCAGGATTCTACGGTTAATTTTTGCCGACTTTCGGCCATGCCACAGCAGATAATAGTGTCGGGTTGGAGTTGGTTGATTTGGGCGATCGCTAAATTAGGTGCTAGCTGGAAATCTACTGGCAGTTTCCTCAAAAAAGTCAGGGAATCCGGCAAATATTTTATCTGGGAAATCTTGGCTAATAAGTCGTCAGAAGAGTTGGATTTCTGATGGGGAAGCCAAGTATCAAATGAGGTTAGCAGGATTTTGGCCGTCATATTTGTGCAATAATACTGATATTGATAATATAAGGCAAGTAAGTCAATGTCTGTCATTGCAGTAGTGGACTATGACATGGGCAATCTGCACTCAGTCTGTAAAGGCTTGGAAAATGTGGGTGCAGTGCCAAAAATTACAGATTCTCCTGCGATAATCGAGCAGGCTGATGCGGTGGTTTTGCCGGGAGTTGGTTCGTTTGACCCGGCAATGCAGAATTTACGATCGCGCAATTTGATAGAACCGATAAAAAGGGCGATCGCCTCTGGAAAACCTTTTTTAGGCATTTGTTTGGGTTTGCAAATTTTGTTTGAAAGTTCCGAAGAAGGCGTAGAACCGGGATTGGGCGTTATTGCCGGAAAAGTGCGCCGATTTCGCTCGGAACCGGGTTTGACAATTCCGCACATGGGATGGAATCAATTGCAATTTACTCAGGCGAATTTGTCGTTGTGGGAAAATTTACCGTCCGATCCTTGGGTGTATTTCGTGCATTCTTATTATGTCGATCCGGTGGAGTTGGAAGTGCGATCGGCAATTGTGACTCACGGTAGTCAAAACGTGACGGCGGCTATAGCTAAAGACAATTTGATGGCCGTGCAGTTTCACCCGGAAAAGTCTTCGAGTACGGGATTGCAAATGCTGTCAAATTTTGTCAGTCTGGTGAGGGAAAAAGTACCTGCTTAGGTGGCATGAATCTTAAAAAAAACCCGGTAGATTGCCGAAACCGGGTTTGACATTTTTAAAAGTCTTCTTTCTTCTTCTTCCTTCCTGACATCCGTTACATCTGAGATGTTCCACCATTCTCAATTACTTGTTTAGGAACAGGCAAGATGCCTGTTCCACAAGAAAATTCACTCTTTGTGGAACAGGCATCTTGCCTGTTCTTGAGAATGGTGCAAGATGTGAGTTACATCCGTTACATCCGTTACACAATCCGTTGCCGAACTTCCTTCTTCCTAAATGACTTTAAGAATCAGTGGCAATCGCCAAATAAAAACCCTGCCGGGACTCGCAACTCGCCCTACACCTTCGCGAGTCAGAGAAGCTTTATTTAATATTTGGCAAGGGACGATCGCAGATTGCAGATGGCTTGACATTTGTACCGGCAGCGGTTCGATGGGTGCAGAAGCTTTGTGTCGTCAAGCCGCGAGTGTCACTGGCATCGAACAGTCGGCGAAAGCTTGTGCGATTATCCGCGAAAACTGGGAGAAAATAGCAGACTCGTCCCAAACATTCCAAATATTGCGGGGAAACGCGACGGCGAAGTTGGCAACACTAGCGGGGCAGCAGTTCGATCGCATTTACTTCGATCCGCCCTACGCCAGCGACTTGTACGAACCTGTGTTAAACACGATCGCCAGCCAAGAAATGCTAGCACTCCTCGGCGAAATCGCGATCGAACACAGCCCGGAGCGATCGACACAACCGATTTCCGGCCTAGAAATTTGCCGCCATAAAATATACGGCAATACAGCATTAACCTTCTATACCCGCAGTGGCTGACAAGCTCAAACCGCAGCCGCCTCACTCCTGGAGGCAAAAAGAAACCGGGTTTCCTGGCGTTGGCGCCCCCGGTACTAAAAGTTTTTCCATTGGGTACAATACAAATTTTTCCGATGAAGTTAAGCTTGGTGCGTAGGTTGTCAAAGCAAGTTGCTTCAGCAATTGACGAAATAAATGGAGTTTAGGCTGAAAATAAAGACTTTCAGTTGTAACATGAACCCAAAGTGTGAGTGTGAATATTCCTAAAGGAGTGAATATGGTTCAGACACCTTCGCGCCCTCGTGGCAGCGAGTTTCCGGCTGCTAACTCGGTACAGCCAGTCAAACGCGATACGATTCTGGTGGGAGATAGCCTCCCCCTGCCCAATACCAAACTCTTCGGCACAGACGGCATTCGCGGGAAAGTTGGAGAATTGCTGAATGCACCCCTAGCCCTGCAAGTGGGCTTCTGGGCTGGACAAGTTCTACGGCAACATTCCCCCAACCAGGGGCCTGTGATTTTGGGACAAGACAGCAGGAATTCCAGCGATATGCTGGCAATGGCACTGTCAGCGGGTTTGACGGCCGCCGGTTTGGAAGTGTGGAATTTGGGATTGTGTCCCACTCCCTGCGTTGCTTATCTGGCAAGCGTTTCGGAGTCGCTCGGCGGAGTGATGATTTCGGCTTCTCACAATCCCCCAGAAGACAACGGCATTAAATTTTTCGGCTCAAACGGCTCCAAGCTGTCGCAGCAGTTGCAGGAACAAATTGAAGCGGGAATCCGGGGGGCAAAGGTTCCGGTTGCTAGCTTGGCTTTGGGACACCACTACCATCGCTCTGAGTTGGTTAAAGATTATGCCACTTCGCTCTGTGATTCGCTGCAAGAGATGAATTTGGAGGGAATGCGGATAGTTTTGGATTTGGCTTGGGGGGCGGCCGCGGGTTTGGGGCCGGCGGTGTTCGCGCAAATGGGGGCGGATGTGATCTGTTTGCACGACTCTCCTGATGGATCTCGTATTAATGTTAACTGCGGTTCTACTCATCTCGACAGTTTGCAAGCGGCTGTTTTGGAACACAATGCCGATTTGGGATTTGCTTTTGACGGCGATGCCGATCGAGTTTTGTGTGTTGACAACCAAGGTCGAACGATTGACGGCGATTACATTCTTTATCTGTGGGGTCGGCAGTTGCGCGACTCCCAACAGTTACCATCCAATTTAATTATTTCTACTGTAATGGCTAACCTCGGCTTCGAGCGAGCTTGGGAAGAATTGGGGGGCAAACTAACTAGAACCAACGTGGGAGATCAGTACGTTCACGCTGAAATGCAGCGCACTGGTGCGATGTTGGGCGGCGAACAGTCGGGACACATTCTTTGTCCGCATTACGGTATTAGCGGCGACGGTTTGCTGACAGCTTTGCATTTGGCTTCGCTGGTGCGCCAGTCCGGGGAATCTTTGGCACAATTGGTAAGTGGCAGTTTCCAAACTTATCCGCAGTTGTTGCGAAATATTCGGGTTGACGATCGCGAAAAACGCCTGAAATGGCACGAGTGCGAGGCAATGCAAAGTGCGATCGATCGTGCTACAACGGCAATGGGAGAACAGGGACGGGTTTTGGTTCGCGCTTCTGGCACTGAACCGCTAATGCGAGTTATGGTGGAAGCGGCCAGCGCCGAATTGGCTAATTTCTGGACTGAAAATTTAGTTTTAGCAGTTCAGCAACATATAGCTATCTGATGGAAATGGGGAATTGCTAAAACTTTTGAGTTTTGAGTTTTGAGTTTTGAGTTGAAATCTTTTAATTCAAAATTCATAAATCAAAATTTCTAACTATTAATTTCGAGTTTTAATCAACTTCTCCAAAAATAACGAGTGGGGCAGGCATCCTGCCTACCCTTAACTTTATTTGCACTCAATTGTGTGATGATGATTTCTGTTGTGATACCCACCTACAACCGCGAACAACCTCTGCGAGAGACATTGGCTGATGCGATTCGGCAAAATTATCCGAATTTTGAAGTGCTGGTAATCGATCAAACTCGCACCCACGAATCAGAAACTCAAGTTTATTTAGAAGAATTGGCAAATGCTGAGAAAATTCGCTGGTTTCGGGTAGATTGGGCGAGTTTGCCGGCTGCTCGAAATTATGCAGTGCGGCGCGCAGTTGGAGAGATTATTTTATTTATTGATGATGATGTACAATTGCCAGATGGTTTTTTGGCGGCTCACGCTGGCAACTATTTAGAAAAACCCGATGTGGGATGTGTGGCGGGCAGGGTTTTTGACAGAATGAAACTGGATAATTCTGGAGGCGATTTGGCGATCGAATATTTGCCCTCAGAAGCTATGGATGCCGCGATTGCCTGGTATTTTATCGATTTGGTGCATACAGTCAAACCGCAGCAGGTGCTCTCGGCTAGAGGCTGCAATATGTCATTTCGCCGACAGGTTTTTGCCGAGTGCGGGCTGAGGTTTGACGAGCGGTTTGCAGGGAGTGCGGTGCGGGAGGAGTCGGATTTTTGTTTGAGATTGCGATCGACTGGCATGAAAATTTGGTACGATCCCAATGCCTGTTTAGTTCACTTTGGGGAAGAGAGCGGCGGATGTCACGATGTCAGCACGCGATCGATCGAGTATCAAGTCACATTTTATCACAACCATTTCCTCATGGGATTGAAAAATTTAACAGCCTTTCAATGCCTGCGATTTTTCGCCAAACTCTTTGACTGCCACGTTTTTGGAAATCCACCTTGTTATAAAAGCGCCTCGCCCATTAAAATTATAACTAGATTTGCTTTTTATATCCTGGGTTTTCTCAGTGCTATCAATACAGTAATTCAATCTCTGTGGAATGATGGACAAAGTTATAGCCATCAAGACAAGATTAACGATCAATAATTACCTATTCCCCATTCGCCCTTCCCAATAAATGAGAATTCTCGTGGCTAGTCACACCTATATTGTGGACATTAATCGGGAAAAATTCAAGATATTAGCAAGCCTAGAACCCGATATTGAAGTAACAGTTGTAGTGCCGCAGCGTTGGAAACCCGGAGGCGTACAAAATAAAATTATAGAAACGCAATTCTGTCAAGAAGGCTCATTTAAAGTAGTCCCCGTCTCCAACGTTAGTCAAAACAATCAAGGCTTGCTAACTTTTGGTACAGATTTAATTGAAGTTCTGCAGAAAATTAAACCGCAGATAATTCAAGTTGAACAAGGTTCAAAATCTATTGCTTGCGCTCAGTTGATTTTACTAAACAAACTGCTAAAATTGCAAGCAAAAAATATATTATTTACCTGGTGGAATCTGCCTTATAAATTGAAGTGGCCTGTTTCACTCTTAGAAAATTATAATCTTCAGCACACCGACGGAATTATTGCAGGTAATCTAGATGGAGCTAAAATTTTGCAGCAGCGGGGCTATCAAGGTGCGGTAAAAGTAATGCCACAACTCGGAGTAGATGAAGCTTTGTTTCGCCGCACTGGTAAAGACGCTGATTTATCGCGCAGGTTCGGTATTGAACCGACCGATTTTGTGGTAGGATTTGTAGGGCGATTTGTCGAAGAAAAAGGATTGTTGACTTTAGCTGAAGCCTTAGCCGGGTTGAAAAAAAGCTCTTGGAAGTGGCTGTTAGTAGGACAAGGACAATTGCGGACGCACCTCGCCGAAAAATGTATTGAATGGGGAATTAGCGACCGAATAATCTGGGTAGAAAGCGTTTCCCACGAAGAAATTCCCCCCTACATTAACTTAATGAACTGTTTGGTATTGCCTTCGCAAACCAGCTATAAATTCAAAACTTTGACCACTGTGGGCTGGAAAGAACAATTCGGTCACGTTTTAATTGAAGCGATGGCCTGTCACATTCCGGTTATTGGTTCCGACTGCGGGGAAATTCCCCACGTCATCGGGGATGCGGGGTTATTATTCCCAGAAGGAAATGCCGGGGTTTTGCGAGAGTGTTTGCAGAAATTGATGGAGCGACAGGAGTTGGCTGCTGATTTGGGCGATCGGGGTTATCATAGAGCGATGAGCAATTATACCAATAAAGCTTTAGCTGAACAGTTGTTGGAATTCTACAAAGAATTGTTGTAACTTTTGGCAGTATAATGCAAGTGTTAAATAAAAACTGTAGTAAATGTCTATTCCTCCCGACATACGCTCTTTGATTAACGAACTCTACCAGGTACTAGACGATAGCGAGCGCCAAGCAACGCAGGGACTTTTTGCACTTAGAAGAGCAATGTCTCTTTTTCCCCAGAATGAAATACTGATGCAATACTTTTCTTCGATCAGTAATTTTCAATTCTGCGTATCAGGTGTTCGCTTACAAGCAGAGCACATTGTGGGCAATGTATTAATGGCTGGTGTTCCCGATGAAGATGTTCAAAAAGCAGGAGATTATTTAGCAGCCTTGCTAAAGATGGCTCCAGAATCGAGAAGTATGATAGACAAAGTAGTTGAGAGATTAGAAGCATTGCAATGAAAAAATTACCAGATGAAAGCCTACTGCTGGAAATCCTTGAAATTGTGAAAGCCGCAGAAGCCAAAGCCAGTGAAATGTATGAATTTTCCAAGACAATGGCTCACAATACCCAAATTACAGCCACAAAAAGAGAAGAAGCTGAACAGCTAGACGGGCAACCTTTTTCAGATAATTAAATTTGTAATGGGAGATGTTGGTATGTGGATTTAAATAACTATCCCTGATGCGAATTCTCCAAATTATCCCCTCAATTTCCCTCGTCTACGAAAGTTGCAGGGCTTACGCATGGGGCGGCTATAAACCCGGTTTCTACGACTTTCTCCCTCATCAATCAGGAATAAAACTGTTAAGTTCTTCGACTAGCAAATGTACTGTTGTTGAAGGATTATCACTTTCAGGGTTGGGGCGCTCGTATTCCTGTAAAAGCCGTTTGGCGTGTTTAATTGCACCCTGCTGTTTGTCTTTTAGTTCCTCATAAATCGTCTCGCTGTTTTTCTTATACTCGTGTCCCAATAACTTGGTTAGCATATTTTGATAAAGCTGGCGAGAAATTCCCGCATCATAAAAATCGAAGTGCAGCAAATACCACAATTCAAAAGCATCATTTGAATAAGCTACGTCAATGCCGTTATTTCTTGCAAGAGTTATGGCTGAATTAAAATTTTGCGAGTCGTTAGGATTTTTAGGGTTTTTATCGCGATCGAACACGCACCAAAATCGGTCTGTTTCGTCGGATTCTAAGCCGTTTTTTAACTCAATAGCTTTTGCTACTAAACTATTCGTATTTCTTCCTTCTCCTCTGATATCCAGGTTAATTACCTTTGTGTCTACCGGAAAACTTTTAAAATAGTTGGGTTCTGTTTTCTCACCTTCGCACACGATTAAAAACCATCTTCTACTTTTATCTTTTCGATTGTAGTAATCAATCTTGCTTCTAGACGAACTTTTTTTACTCATGAAGTTCACCTATTAGTTCTTTGAAATTACCAATAAAAGGGATAGCGCCATACTTGCCGATAATGTAATCGCGCTCGAATGAGGCATCTTTCCCGACTTTATACTCTACCAAAGAGTACAAATCAGTAGCACCCTTGTTATCCTTTTCAGTAAACCATATTTGATCCTTACGAAAAGTTTTGCTACTGAGTAAGTTTGTATCGTGTGTCGTGAATATAAGCTGTGCGTTGTGCGGATTAGTCTCGTTAGAATTGAATAAGCAGATTAATTCGCGAGTAATCAGCGGATGAAGTCTGGCATCAAGTTCATCAATTAATAAAATCTTTCCTGTTCTTAAACTATCCAGGAGAATGCCTGCTAATGCAAACAGTTTGTTGGTTCCCTCAGATTCGTGCTTTTCGATATCGAATGATTCGATCGAAGTTCGCTTACCGTCAGCATCATATTTCGGGTGAAGTGTTTTCACGGTTGGTTTGCTTTCAGAATTAAGATATAAACTACCGCCGTAGGATGTAGCATATAATGGCTTATTATTGGAAATAATAAATACAGGTTGATTTGTGATTTGGATATCAGCAATACCCAAGTCTAAGTTTTTGATGAATTCAATAATATCATGTCGGTAGCGATCGTTCTCAAAAGACTCCAAGGTTTCCTTGCGGTATTGTCTATCTTGCAAGCCTGATATCAATTGCAAAGTTTTACTGAACCACAGCAATATTTTACCAGAAATTTTACCATTAAATTGTGCGACTACAGAAAGAAATAAAGCATTACTTCGGGTTTTATCGCTAATGCCTTGTCCCTCTGGGAAATCATCTAATATATAATTATCAAAATCCCGTTCAAAAAGCATTTTTTCTTCACTGTTATCAGCTTGAAATAGCCACTCAGAAACAACTTCCCGCGCGTTCACCTCAAAACCGTACCTAAAACTTTTGTCTTCTAGTAGAAAAACGATTTCAAAGAAAGACGGCTCTTTTTCTGTCTCCGTACTTAGCCTGAATGCTTCAATATCGATCGCCTCTGAAACTTGCGTTTCTTTGGATGAGTTGAGGACAAACCATTTCATAAAGTTAATAGCAGCAACAAGGTTGCTCTTACCACTGGCGTTAGCTCCATAAATAGCAGCACTTTTGAGTAAGCTTAACTTATCATTAATTGGGAATACATTATTTTCGTTCAGCTCTTTGTCTTCCTCAGTAATTGACGAAGCTACCATGCTGAGGGTGACAGTTTCTTTAAAAGATTTGTAGTTGCCGACGCTGAATCCAATCAGCATAACTTGCCTCCGATCGCCTAAATTAGTATAACGTGCAAATTTTGCAATTCTTTCTATAATAACACAACCAGCTACCTCAGCTAACACCAAGTGCTAACCATGCGAATTCTCCAAATTATCCCCTCAATTTCCCTCGTCTACGGCGGGCCGAGTCAAATGGTACTCGGACTTTCTGCGGCCCTCGCTTCCCAAGGCATTGATGTCACAATTATCACTACAGATTCTAACGGAGATATCGGTCAACTTCCTTTAGATGTTCCTTTAAATCAACCAATACAACAAAACGGCTATCAGATTATTTATTTCCGCTGTTCTCCGTTTCGTAGATATAAGTTTTCTCTCTCGTTATTGCAGTGGTTGAATCAAAATGCGCGACAATTTGACCTCGCTCACATTCACGCTCTTTTCTCGCCAGTAACTACCCTCGCTGCTACAATTGCTAGATATCACAAGTTGCCATATATTATGCGTCCCTGCGGTATGCTTGACCCCGCCGACTTGCAGAAAAAAAAGCGCTTGAAACAGATTTATGCCGCAGTTTTAGAACGCCCTAATTTAGCAGGTGCTGCTGCAATTCATTTCACAAGTAAAGAAGAGGCTAAAATCTCAGAAAGATTTGGTTTGGGTAGCACAGGCAAGATGCCTGTGCCACGGGATTTGGACTTCACAGGCAAGATGCCTGTGCCACAAGATTTGAACTTCACAGGCAAGATGCCTGTGCCACAAGATTTGGACTTCACAGGCAAGATCCCTGCGCCACGGGATTTGGTGATTCCATTGGGGGTGACAGCAGGTTTGTTTCCTAAGAGATTGCGAGAATCTCAAGTGCCAATTATCTTATTTATGTCGCGAATTGAACCTAAAAAAGGGCTGGATTTGTTAATTCCAGCATTAGAAAGTATTTTGGCATCTGGCATAGACTTTCACTTTATTTTAGCTGGTTCAAATCCCCAAGATGCTGAGTATGAAACACAAATTAAAGTACAAATTCAGAATTCAAGCTTAGCAAAATACACAACAATAACTGGCTTTGTGAGCGGTGATTTAAAAGTTGAACTATTGACAAAAGCCGACTTATTTGTATTGCCTTCTTATTACGAAAACTTTGGCATTGCTGTAGCCGAAGCGATGGCCGCCGGTGTACCTGTCGCGATTTCCGATCGCATACATATTGCGGAAGACATACAGCAAGCAGAAGCTGGTTGGGTAGAACCTTTGGAAATAGGGGCGATCGCCAATTCAATCAAATCAGCACTTCTCAATCCACAGGAGCGCCAACGCCGGGGATTGAATGGCCAAGAGTATGCCGAAAAGTATTATAACTGGGAGGCGATCGCCCAACAAACCATCGATGCTTACCAGCAGATTTTGTCATCGATTAACTAATACAACAACAGCGGTTTACCTTTTACTTCTTTTCCTGCTGCGAGTTATTGGGCTGCTGCTCTTATAATTTTCCGGCGATATTTTTGCGGTGCTATTATTTTAGCTGCAATACTTGTCAACAAAACTCTGCAATCCTGCCTGATATCCTGCTCCTACCGCCTGAAATCTCCACTCTCCATTCTTTCTATACAAGCGACCAAATTCTACAGCAGTCTCTAGCGAAAAATTCTCTTTTAATTCATAGCGAACCAGTTCGCTTTTTGTATCCAAATTGCTAATTTTGATAAAAGCATTTTTGATATTGCTAAAATTTGCATTAAATTTCTGTGCTTCGTGAATAGTCACAACAAAAGTTATTTCCTCAATTTCAGGATTAACTCTTTCTAAGATAACCCCGTAAAGAGTCTTATTCTCTTGACTTCGGTTGTTTGTGTCAGGAATCGATTGCAGTACCGAACTGTCAAAGGATTGCAGATTATTGTAAAAGATAAAATATTTATCGTTAGGTATTTTGCCGTCAGCACCTAGCATAAAGGCAGAGACATCAATCTCGTAGCTTTGTCCTGCCTCTGTCACCTGCCAACCGAGGGCGATCGCCATTTTTTTTAAACCGGGCGCTTCTTTAGAGATATTAAATCTCTCACCCTTACTTAATTGCATTGCCATCTGCTTATTTGTTAAACATCAAACTTTATAGCGTTAATGTTAATATTAAGTGGGACAATAACTTTTCTTCTTTAAGAAAACTTAATATTTTGTCTCTAATAGCGGGCATGATTAAAAATATGTGCTACCGCTCTCCGAATTTATTGAGATTTACTGAGAGAGAATTACCTAAGCAAAAACCGGGCTTTCTACAAAACCCGGTTTCGACAATAGAACTTAATTTGACTCTAATTTTGAGCATTTTCTGAACTAGGTGGCAGCGTCACAAAATTCCCAAAAGCTCCAACCGTTTGATAGCTTTTTTTGCCCAGTTCAGTTGTATAAATGCTGACAACACCTAAATTTTGACGCTGCGTTGTATTGTCGAGCAAGCTTTCGATCGTGCCCCGCTGCGAAGTCAGCAAATTCTTGCAACTGCCGATCAAAGTATCTGTAATGCCGCCCAAAGCTTTCGGCACGCGAGAATCTTTGCACACAGTGCTTTCCAACTCGGTTTGGAGTACGCCGGAAGCATAAGTTAGGTATTGATCTCTCCCAGGATTTGTAAATGCCATGCCGGCAGCCAGAAGAGTCATCGCGATCGCCACTTTTCCCACATTGCCGAAAAAATTAGAAGTTGGCTTGTTAGTATTCATTGCGTTATCAATATTCATTTTTTTTAGCCCCGTTGATTTATAAGCTTCTCTTGATTTAAACTACACCTCCTCAGAAACAGATTTCCGAAAGGAGGGGACAGTTTTTAGATTGGAGGCCCGTTGCGAGTAAGTCTCTCACTGGTTTACCTTCCTTTTACGTTTCCCCCTCCCTCAAATCCGGTAAATCTTCAACAAAACATTTAGCTGGTTCCCAGGCTGTGCCTGGGAACGAGGAATTTAAACTTAGTTTCGCTTTGATTTTTGCCGATCGATCTCCCGCTGCAACTCTTCAATTTGACGGCGCAAAGCCTCCGTCTCGCTGTTAGGCGTTTGGGACTTCACATCAACCGCCCCCTCAGCTACAGCCCGCTTGTAGTTCCCCAGCTTAATTTGGCGGTATTCCTCGGAACTTGCCCAGTCTCGCAAATACCGCAGGCGTTCCACCGGGAAAGGGTGACTCAGCATCACGCCCTGGCCGCCGTTGTAAAGTAAAAATTTATACACTTGGTTGAGATTGTCTCGATCGAGCTCTTGATAGTTGTCAGACTGGCGGATAAATTCTTGCAAACTGCATTGGTCAGCATATTTACTGCTAACTCCCGCAAGTTTCATCATCGTCTTCATCACACTGTTCAAGTCATCGGTCACCAACAAAGCCGCCCGGTCTGCCGACAATTCAGCCTTGCGCCGCCACTCGTAAAAAGCGAAAATTAAACCGCTACCGACCATATTTCCCAGCCCGAAAGTCATCTCGCCAATTGTCGAGGCGACGCTCATCGCCCACATCGCCATTTGATTTAAAGTTGGATGACCGCATTTAATGTGTCCCAACTCGTGAGCCAAGACTACCCGCAGTTCCGCCTCGTCCAACAAGTCTAAAAGACCAGTGTTTAATACTACATAAGGTTGGTTTTTTCCCAGGGCATAGCTGTTAACTGAGGGGTTTTGAGAAACAAATAAACCCGGTTCAGGAAAAACATCTAAAGCCTGCACGCACTCCCGAAATATATGATAAATGCTGGCATATTGGCGTGGCCCGACTTGAATGCTATTTCCCATTAGGTAAACGAATTGTGGTCGTTCGTAGACAAATTCTACAAATTTGCTGGCAATTAAGTCAAATCCAGGTACGCTGCGTAACGCTTCCTCAGCTTGGCGATCGAGGGGATGCTGAAATGCTTCGCTAGAAATTCCCGTATAAGTAGGCATAGTTGTTGCAAAAATTACATTTAAGATATCAGTATTGCCGATCGCAGCGGGTGCTAGCTGGCGCCTGACTTATCAATCTTATTGTGACAAATATTTAACTGTTGTGGAACAGGGCGGAAAGCCTGTTCAAATTAGCGTTAAAATTGTGGTTCTGGTACAGGCGCGATCGACAAACATCTTTCACACTGCCTGTGTATCGCCTCACCCAAAAATTGGAACGTGCAAACATGGCTATCCTGCAACTCGAAAACGGTACAACCTACACTCAACAAAGCGACATTACCCGAGAACTCGCTTCCTTAAACATTCAACTCAACCGCTGGCCCGTGGGTGACAGCGCTGAAATTCAAAATTTGTTAGCTAAAGATGCTCTTGACGACAATCAAAAAGAGCAAGTGCTGCAAGCCCTCGACGGCTACTTTCAACAACTCAAGGAAACGGCAGGCTATCAATCGCGCGACTTAATTGTACTGCACCCAGACATTCCCAACCTCGACACCTTGCTGTCCAAATTCAACAAGTGCCACATCCACGCCGATGATGAAGTCCGCTATATCGTAGCAGGCGAGGGCATTTTCGGCTTCGTGCGGCCCGACGGTAGCCAAGTCGAACTCACAGTGCAGCCGGAAGAATTTATCAACGTGCCGGCGAATACAGAACATTGGTTTTATTTGACAGCAGCCCGGAAAATTAAAGCGGTGCGCTATTTTACCACGCAAGAAGGCTGGACGCCGGAGTATACGGATACGGAAATTCGATCGGGCTTAGCCATCGTTTAAATATGCCAGCTAAAGATAAGTTTCATGAACTCGTCAAGACTGCCCTCCAAAATCAGGATTGGACAATTACTCATGATCCTTATCATATCGATCTGGGATTTGTGGATTTTTATATCGATCTGGGTGCAGAACAGTTATTAGCAGCGACAAAGGATAATGAAAAAATTGCGGTTGAAATCAAAACGTTTTTGGCACCATCGACGATTTCAGAATTTCATACCGCAGTGGGACAATTTATTAACTATCGGATTGCATTAGAATATGACGATCCAGAGAGAACTCTTTACCTGGCAGTTCCCTTAGATATTTATACGAGATTTTTCACATACTCATTTATTCAAATGGTGATTGAACGCAATCAAATTCCGCTTTTAGTTTATGATACCGAAAAAGAGGAAATTTCTCAATGGATAAAGTAAGTTTGTATCGTCAATATATTCAGGAGTTGCTAACTGAACGAGCCCAGCGACGATCGCCTACCGATCCAGTTTCCAGCGAGACGATTTTCGATCGGGTAAGCGATCGCTATCAACTTGTAAATGTGGGTTGGAAAAACGGTAGCACTCGGATTTATGGCTGTGTGATTCATGTAGATATTAAAGATGGCAAAATTTGGGTGCAGCATGACGGGACTGAAGAAGCGATCGCCGATCAATTAATAGCACGAGGTGTCCCATCCCAGGAAATTGTGCTAGCCTATCATGCACCTCATGTCCGACAATACACCGAATTTGCAGTTGGTTGATCCAGCCTCAAATTGTGTGGTTTGAAGATTGCAATATGCTCAAAGCAACCGCCTCCGCCACCTTAATCCCATCAATCCCCGCCGACAGGATTCCACCCGCATATCCTGCACCTTCCCCAGCAGGATAAAGGCCTTCTGTATTCAAACTTTGATAATCTTCCTTGCGTTTAATCCGAATTGGTGAAGAAGTGCGCGTTTCCACCCCAGTCAAAACCGCATCATCCATCGCAAATCCTTTAATCTGTTTGTCAAAAGCCGGAAGTGCTTCGCGGATGGCTGCGATCGCATAATCTGGCAAACTTTCGCTCAAATCTGTCATCACAACTCCCGGCGTATAAGACGGCTGCACACTGCCTAGCGCCGTGGAAGGGCGATTCGCCAAAAAATCACCCACAAGCTGCCCAGGGGCGTTGTAAGTGCCACCTCCTAACTCAAATGCCCGTTCTTCTAGGCGACGCTGAAACTCAATTCCGGCTAAGGGATGACCGGGATAATCCTCCGGCGTGATACCCACCACAATCCCGCTGTTAGCATTGCGTTCATTGCGAGAATATTGACTCATCCCATTAGTAACAACTCGCCCCGGTTCTGACGCAGCCGCTACTACCAAACCACCCGGACACATACAAAAACTATACACAGAACGACCGTTTTGGCAATGGTGAACCAGTTTGTAATCGGCGGCGCCCAAAAGCTTATGGCCGGCCCGATCGCCAAAACGACAGCGATCGATGATAGTCTGCGGATGTTCCACCCGAAAACCAATGGAAAAAGGTTTAGCCTCGATGTAAACCCCGCGCGAAAACAACATTTCAAAAGTATCGCGGGCGCTGTGCCCCACCGCCAGAACTATATAATTACTAGCAATATATTCTCCACTGGCTAGGGTAAGTCCCTGCACTTTTCCATTTTCGATGTGGATATCTTCTACACGAGTTTGAAACCGAATTTCTCCGCCTAATGATTCAATTTGGGCGCGAATGCTTTGGACAATTCCCACCAGTTTGAACGTGCCAATATGCGGTTTATTAATATATAAAATTTCTGGTGAAGCTCCCGCATTCACAAGTTCCGTCAGCACCTTCCGCCCATAATGCTGAGGATCTTTAACTTGGCTGTAGAGTTTGCCATCGGAAAAAGTACCCGCACCACCTTCGCCAAACTGGGCGTTAGATTCTGGGTTGAATTCTGTTTTTTTCTTCCAAAATCCAAAGGTATCAACCGTGCGATCGCGCACTGCTTTTCCGCGTTCTAAAAGGATGGGGCGAAACCCCATTTGTGCCAGCATTAGACCTGCAAACATCCCGCACGGCCCTGTACCAATCACAATGGGGCGAATCGTCAAATTGCTGGGGGCTTTGGCTACATAGCGATAACTCGTGTCTGGCGTTACCATTACATGAGGATCTTTTTTGAAGCGTTGGAGAAGTTGCTTTTCCTGTGTCGTCTCTACATCCACAATATAGACAAGGAGAATTTCTACTTTTTTACGAGCATCGTAGCTGCGCTTGAAGATGGAATAGCTGAGCAATTCTTCGGGGGGAATTTGCAGCTTTTTGAGAATGGCGCTGGCGATCGCATCTTGAGGATGATCTAGGGGGAGTTTTATTTCGGTTATTCTTAACATATAGCAGAGGGAAGTTCGGCAACAGATTGGGTAACGGATTTAACTGAGATGTTGCACCATTCTCGCTTAGCAACAGGCAAGATGCCTGTTCCACACCCACTCAATTTTATTCAACAACAGGCAAGATGCCTGTTCCACACCCACTCA
>NZ_JAUBOV010000093.1:0-2787 GCF_036700405.1 Microcoleus sp. T3_D1 | reverse complement strand
TTCCACACCCACTCAATTTTATTCAACAACAGGCAAGATGCCTGTTCCACACCCACTCAATTTTATTCAACAACAGGTAAGATGCCTGTTCCACACCAACTCAATTTTATTCAACAACAGGTAAGATGCCTGTTCCACACCAACTCAATTTTATTCAACAACAGGTAAGATGCCTGTTCCACACCAACTCAATTTTATTCAACAACAGGCAAGATGCCTGTTCCACACCCACTCAATTTTATTGTGGAACGGGCCGAAGAGCCCGTTTCTAAACAGATTTAAATTGTAGATTGAAGAAGCGTTATAATAAACAAAAAATTAAGTTTTGTAAAGACCCTTGACTGCAACATTTACACCCAAAAACAGCCGCACCTGGCACGCTCTCAACCCCCTGTGGCAAGGAGCCGAAGACGCAGTACAGAAGGGTTTGCCCCACACCAAGCTTGCACCGGCGTGGCAAATACTGCTCCTGGGCGACGGTTCCCCCACCCGTCACCTGCAACTGCTGACAGGGGAACCCACAGAAGTAGATGTGATCGATATGTCTTTAGTGGGTGAAGACGCAGACGGCGCACCCGAGCAAATTGTCGCGGTTCCGGGGCCGCGCCTGCGCCGACAAGTGTGGCTGCGGACTGCTTCGGGACAGCGCTTGGCCTATGCGACTTCTTGGTGGGAAGCGAGTCATGTAGACGAATATTTACAAAATAAATCTTTGCCAATTTGGGCCAGTTTAGCGCGGCTGCGGACAGAATTGTATCGCGATGTGCAGGGCATTTATTGCGGTGATTCCGTGGCTTTGGAGTCAGCTTTTGAACAGTCGGGGCCTTTTTGGGGGCGACACTATTTGTTTTGGCATCACGGTAAACCATTGACTCTGATTTATGAGGTTTTTTCTCCTTATTTAACTAAGTATTTGGGGCCGATGCAATTGGATGTTGATTGAGACTGAGATATTGCACCATTATCAAGAACAGGCAAGATGCCTGTTCCACAAGAAAATTCACTCTTTGTGGAACAGGCATCTTGCCTGTTCATAAACAGCTTATTGATAATGGTGCAAAATTTCAGTTGAGATTGAGTTCTTGCACGATTATCAATAAGGCTTTCAGGGCGGGCTAGAAGCCCAACCCCTACTCCCCACAAGAAAATTTACCGATTGTGGAACAGGCATCTTGTGGCTTTCAGGGCTAGAAGCAACGGCCCACAAGAAAATTTACCGATTGTGGAACAGGCATCTTGCCTGTTCTTAAGAATAGTTCCGCCGAAATTTCACTCGCAAACCGTCGCGGGGATGCGGAGTCGGTACTCGGATTAAATTCACATCTTGATCCGGTAAAAGCTCCCACTCGTACTCCCGAACAATCTTTGCTGCAAACAACTTCATCTCTAACCGCGCAAATTCTTTGCCCAAACATTCTCGCAAACCGCCACCAAATGGCACGTAGCTGAACGGTTTAGCCGATCGCTCGGAGCTAAATCGATCGGGATCGAATCGATCGGGTTCGGGATAAACTGCGCTATCCTGATGCGTCTGATTGATTTGATAAAGTACCATCCAACCCTTGGGAATTTCGTAGCCTCCGAACTCGCAAGCATTAATTACCTGCCGAAAGCCGCCTCCCACTGGCGGAACCAACCGCAGCACTTCTCGCATAACCTGTTCTAAATAAGTCATTTCTTTGAGCTGTTCCAAGGTTAGCGCTTCCGTAGCGGGGAACTGTTGCTGTTCGGCGCGGACTTTTGCCATCACATCGGGATTTTGAGCTAGCAGAAGACAAAAAGAGGCGATCGCCGAAGTTAAAGTTTCGTGTCCCGCAAACAGCAGCAACAGCACTTGATCTTTTAACTCCTCCAAACTCAAACTATTTCCCTCGTCATCGCGAGCCGAAATCAGCAAACTCAAAGCATCATTGCCGCTAGGGGTTCCTTGTTGGCGATCTATAATAATCTTTTCAAGTTCTGCCAACAGCAGCTTTCGACACTTTTTCGCCTTGCCAAACTGACTCCAAGGCACATCTAAAGGAATCGAAAATAAACCATTGCACCACGTTTCAAAATAATGTCCTAGCGCCGTTTCCGAACCATTATCAATCCCTACTAACAACTTACCCGCAACATCAAAAGTATAATTTCTCAGTTCGGGATACCAAGTCAGCGTTTCCATTTTGGCCCATTTTTCCAAATAGCGCTGAGTGATATCTTCCATCGCGCCGATGTAGCCGGCCAAAGCTCGCGGTTGAAACGCTTGGTACAGCAACTTGCGCCGATTTTGGTGGTTAGCACCCGTTTGCAACGCTAAGGAAAGTGGCCCTAAAAGCGCTTTCGTGCTGGCAGGCCAAGTCACAGCAAAATATTGGTTTTCATTGCTTAAAACAAACAAATTAGCCTCTTGGCCACACACAAACACGGTAGGCTGTCCGAAAATGCTGGTTTTGAAAAGGGGCCCGTACTGCTGGTGGCGTTTTTTGGCAAATTGGGAATCTTGCAAAAAGTTGATAGTATCGCCAATTAGGGGTAAACCAAAACTGCCGGGAGGTAATGCCATTTTAGATTTTAGATTTTAGATTTTAGATTTTTAATATCATATCAATTTTAGTTGGAGGGCGGGCAATACGCATCAGACAAATTTCGGGTCAAATAACTTTTCTCTATTTGTAGCCTGTAGGGCGTCAGTCTTAATATTGGTAGAAAAAATGGTGGTTTTGCCAACTGACCACGAATTTCAAAGGTGGTACCCGCCACGTGATTTATCCGTGGAATCAATCCAAAATCTAAAATCGAAAATCC
>NZ_JAUBOV010000092.1:25628-26665 GCF_036700405.1 Microcoleus sp. T3_D1 | reverse complement strand
ACGTTTGTAAAGGGGTGTAGCGACAGTTAAACTGATGACTGTGATTAGGAAAGCTGATGAAAGGAGAGAGAGGGGCGTAGCTTGCGGGGCCCGACGCCATCGCCAGAAGTTTTGTTAAGAAAGTTGAGGGTTTTGCTTTCTGTCGGTCAGCTCGTGATACCTTTCTAAAACCTGAAAGCGGGAAAGTCCGGTGCAATTCCGGCGCTGTGCCGCAACTGTAAAAGTCAGAATGCCGATTTCGGGGGCGCTTTGTGGGCGTTTACTTTTGGATTCCCTGCGTAGCACGGGGAGGAGATTATTTGTTAGCTTTGACTGATTTGCCGACTTGTCCGGGTTTATTTTACGGTTCCCAAGCCCGAGACGGAGTTTTATCGAGAATGCGGATTCCGGGGGGAATTTTAAACGCGCAGCAGTGTCGGACGATCGCCGATGTGGCCGATCAATACAGTACCGGCTGTTTGCAAGTGACAAATCGGGCAAATTTGCAAATCCGAGAAGTGAACTCGGAAATTGCCCCGGAAGTCTGGAACCGCTTGCAGGAATTGGGGATAGCGTCTCGCCGCGTTGAAGTTGACCCGATTCGCAATATTATGGCAAGCCCGACAGCAGGGATCGATCGCCAGCAGTTACTCGATACTCGCCCGCTAGTGAAAGCTTGGGATGATTACCTGCAAACGCATTCCGAGTTGTCGCAACTTTCGCCTAAGTTCAGTATTGGCTTGGACGGCGGGGAATCGGTTTCGATCCAGGCTTTACGCAACGATATTTTATTAGCTGCTGAAGGGCTTTCAACCCAATCAGAAATCTTTTTTCGGCTGCATTTCAACGGCGATACAGGAATTTTAATCCCAGAATCGCAATGTATTTCAGTATTAGCGGCCCTGGCTAGCACCTATCTTGAATACACCAAAAATCGACCTCGAATTGATGGCAAAAAACCGCGTTTGCGTCACCTGCTGGCAGATTGGGGCACTGAAAGTTATCTAGAAAAAGTACAGCAGAATTTACCATTTTTATGGCAATTCACATCTTGTACC